>NZ_DINY01000060.1:0-58230 GCF_002426075.1 Empedobacter sp. UBA5528
CTTACTATTATTCAATCAATAAACAGAAACCAAAATAGAAATATTAACAAATTAAAAATTAATATTACCTAAATGCACTACGGGTTAATAAACTATATTTTTAAACGTTCCGTTTTTTAGGGAAGATTACACATTTAATTTTATATTTGGTAGATTATTAGAATCAGAATAATAAGAAATATATCCTAATCCATTATTTTTCATTTCAATAGCATTTATTCCATTTGATAAAGGGTAGGAGATATCAGTTACATTTGCTTCGTTAGCAGAATCTCTAACACGTAAATATACACTTTCACCAGAAGGAATACCACTTACAAACATAACGCTAGTTGTTTTTTCCGAAAAAACTATTCCTGTTGGATTTTCGTAAGCATTGTAATTTCCAATTTTGTATTCTTTATTGATAGAAGCTATTGTTTTATATGCTTTATGTTCGTTAACACGATCTATTTTTTTGTATTTATTATCTAATAAACATTGTGCTAAAGATTTAACAAAAGGAGATGTAGTAATTCCATCAATTGTTTGTTGATTTACGCCTGAATTTAATTCTGAGAATAAATCATCTTTAAAAATTGTTGAATACTTTTTCTGATCAAACTTGTTTGAATTTTTTTGATAAAATTCCATCTTGGCAACACTTGCAAAATTTCCTTTGCCATCTAAAATTTCTAATTTGATAGAAGAAGGTTTTATTTGTGATGGAAAAGATATATTTCTTACATCATTTGTTTGCGTAAAATCTTGTGTAGAAATTTCAATATAAGTAGGGTCAGCTATAGTATTGTAACTAACTTTTACTTTTCCTAATAAACCATTTACTCCACCATCATTTCTTGGATAATAGATCATATAATCTAATGGTGTGTTTCCATCAAAAGCATAAATTAATGAAATAGGGAAAGTTTTTTCAGTAGAATTGTAGTTAGAATGATAAAGCGTATTGTAATCTCCATCAAATGATTGCTCTATGTTTTCCCCTGTTTGAAAACTTGATGCTGACGAACCTGTAACTAATGGAGAAACTTTCATATCCTTATAGTTTGAGAACTCATTTGTTTGTATTACACACTCCGAAGCTATTGGAGTAATTTGATCAGACGAGTAAAACTCAACTTCCGCAGCACTCGAGAAATTTCCTAGAGCAGCATTCACTTTTATTCTAATGACTGCTGGATTGATAATTTCTTTATCAAAATCAAATTTTTTAGATGTAGAATCTCCAGCCCATGTTATAGCACTCGTAGTCGCTGTTTTGAAATTTGTTGGATCACCTTTAGTTGAATATAAAATTTCAACATTTGTCCAAATTCCATTAGTACCTGTTTGCCTTGGAAAATAGGCAAGGGATTTTATAGATTTAACTTGACTGTTGAAACTAAAATCTAATTGATCTGGGATTCCATTTTGATTCCATTTAGAATGGTACATTGTCGTTAATATACCATCTGCGCTAAAAGTAGCTTCATTACCACTTTGTGCCTCTTGTTTAGAAGTAACACTAGAAACGGGCATTTTGTATTCCTGCGCAAAAGAATCTATACCAAGTAAAATCATACTTAGTAGGAAGTAATTTTTTTTCATAAATAATTTGTGTTAATTGATATTTTGTTGTTTAGACAAGTTAATTAATACATTTTATTTATAATCAGCTAGGAACCAATTTGAAAAAAAAATAAGGAAATGTTAAGAAATAAAGAATCCCTTTCTTTAATAATACAATTAAGAAAGAGATTCTAACTATTAAAGACATAATAAATGAAAAGATTTTTACTGCTTTTTGATAATTGTATTATTATTTCCCTCAATTATTTGAGGTAATTTACCATTTTTAGATAATGCTTTACGATAATATAATGTATTTCCTTCGCCAGCTAATTCAGCAGAAGTTAATCCATTAACAGATATTGTATTATTTGTTCCCATGATTTCAACTTTGGTACAATCTCCTTTCAAATTGATCACATGTCCACTTCCGCCAACTTCTACTTTTTGTCCCTTACAATCTAACGTTAGTTTTTTATTATTTCCATCAATTTCTATCTGCGCAAAAGAAAGGTGACTAATAAATAACATCGTAACAGCACATAATAATTTATTCATTTTCATTGTGATTTCTTTTTTGGTTACTTTTTAGAAATCAAGAATCGTGCACTTTCAATTAATAAAATCTAACTTTACAAAAATTTAACAAAATGACTTTAGTTGAGCTAAAACAATTGTTTTTAGATAAATTGCAATTACTATATGATAAAGAAGAAGCTTCTCATATTTTCATGATTTATGTAGAAGATAAGTTGAATCTTGATTTATCTAGCCGAGATGAAATTGAATTAACGACTGAAATTTTATCAGATTTAGAACAATTAAAAAAAGGTCAACCTATACAACATATTACTGGAAAAGCTTTTTTCTATAACGATTTCTTTTTTGTGAATGAACATACATTAATTCCTCGTCCAGAAACGGAAGAATTGGTTGAATTAATTAGAAATGATTATGCTCAAAATCAAGATATTTCTATGATTGATTTAGGAACAGGAACAGGATGTATTCCTATTTCGTTGGCAAAATTATTTCCAAATGCAAATGTTTCAGCATTAGATATTTCTGAAAATGCATTGAAAATAGCACAATCAAATGCTGAAAATTTAAAAGTTAATATAAATTTTTATCACAATAATTTACTGGAAGACATTCAATTAAACCATAAATTTGATGTAATTATTTCAAATCCACCTTATATCCGAAATCTTGAAAAAAAAGAAATGCATCAAAATGTTTTGAATTTTGAACCTCATTTGGCGCTTTTTGTTGAAAATGATGATGCTTTAATTTTTTATGAACGAGTAATAGATTTTGCTAAAAATCATTTGAAAGAGAATGGTAAAATTTATTGTGAAATCAATCAATATTTAGGAAAAGAGACAAAACAATTATTTCAAAAATTTTATCAAAATGTAATCATTCATAAAGATATTTCTGGAAATGATCGTATGCTAAGTGCTTCTAATCAATAATTATCTATAAGAATCTTGTTTTATTTTCTGAAAAGATTTAATTTTAATTCAATAATCGTTCGCAATTTGGTATTAAAATTGTTAGAACTGATTCTATTATTAAAACAATAAAAAAAAACAACTATGAAAAAATTATTTGTATTAGTGGCAGTTGCTTCATTATCATTTGCTACTTCTTGTAAACAAGAAACTTCAAAAACAACTGAAACTAATGTAACTGTAGATTCATTAGCGAATGATTCTACGACTGTTATCAAAGAAACGACAACTACAACAACTACATTATCAGAAACTGATGCAAAAGCGAAAGTAGANNAGATGAAGCAAAAGCGAAAGGTGATAAAGCTGCAACAGAAGCTGCACAAAAAGCTTATGACGATGCTAATAAAGCGTGGATTGATGCAAAAGCTGCTGTAAATAATGCTGCGCAAGATGTAAAAGATGGAGTGAATAATACTGTAGATAAAGTAGATGCAAAAGCTAATCAAGCAAAAGAAGATATTAAAACTGTTGCAAAAGATGCAAAAGCTGATATCAATGCAGCTGCAAAAGATGTGAAAGCAGAAGCGAAAGAAGCTGGAGAAAAAGCAAAAGAAGGATATAACAATACGTTAGATAAATTAAAAGCGAAATAATTTCAAAATAATTATTTCTAACTTAGCCTTGAGAAATCTCAAGGCTATTTTTTTATGTTAAATTTTAGAGAAGCAACAAAGACAGATGCGTTATCAATTGCAAGATTGATGATGTTAGCGATGGATAAAATCGTTTATGATTTTATCGGAAAAACAGATTATGAAGAAGGAGTTTTATTCTTGAAAAAATTAATTGAACAAGAAGAAAATCAATATAGTTATCAAAATACAGTTGTTGTAGAATATGATAATCAATTTGCTGGAACAACAACTTTTTATGACGGAGGAAAATTAGAAGAACTTCGAAAACCTGTTTTAGAATTATTGAAAAATGATTATAACCAAATTATTCATCCGCAAGATGAAACACAAGCAGGTGAAATATATATTGACACAATTGCAGTTTCTGAAGATTTTAGAGGGAAAGGAATAGGTTCTAAAATATTGGATTATTTGATTGATGAAATAGGAAATAAGCAAGGCAAAACATTAGGTTTATTGGTCGATTTTACAAACCCAAATGCAAAGAAATTGTACGAAAGAAAAGGTTTTGAAGTGGTTGGGGAAAAAATGTTGATGAGCGAAAATCATGAATATATGCAGTATAAACCAAAACAATAGATAATAAAAAAAGAGCTTTTCTTAAAGCTCTTTTTTTATTTCATTACTCCTAATTGTGTTAAGATTTTTTCTTCGTACGGATCGATTGTAAATTGTTCAAATTTCACAAAATCTTTTCCATTTTTTAAGTAACCTAATTGATAATTTTGACGAATAACAGCTTGATTCTCGAAACTTTCTAAAATTGGTAATTCAGAAATTGGACCTAAAATTTGTTCGTTTTTGGTTGAAATTAAACCAAAATGCATCAAATAATTCTCTTTTGATAAGAAATATGGAAAATAAGCTAATATATCTGGACGCTCAATTTTTAGTGAAGTAGCTTCTCCAAAAGTGGCAAAATTTTGATCGACTGGCGTTAAATATTCGTATTGATAATCTATAATCAACTGATTATTTTTATCAATCATTCCCCATTTTCCATCTTTTTCAACTCCAGCTAAACCAGCTCTAAAATCTGTACAACCATCATATTCGAACGGGATCACAACTTGATTTAATAAATCAATAAAACCCCATTTTCCATCTTTTTTTACAGCACAAATATTTTCAATAAATTCACTTGTTAAATCATATTCGAACGGAATCAAAATCTGGTTAGATTTTGTGATAATTCCCCACTTATTCTCCTTTTGCGCGCTATAGGCATTAACAGTTGTGAGCACAAGTTTTTGATATTGAAACGGAATAATTACATTTCCTTCTTTATCTATTAAACCAAATTGATTATCAATAGATATTGGTGCCAAATTGTTGCGATCGAAAACAGTTAAATCTTCAAATGTTGTTGTTTCTTTGTGAACAAAATTGTCAAACTGGTCTGTATCTTTTGGTGATATTTTAGTCATAATTCTATAATTCGACGTAAAATTAATTAATCAAAAATTAATAGTTTGTATATAAATATTAAAAAATCCAATTTTAAACACTTTTTGTAAATTAAATTCTTCCTTTTGTAGGAAAGCTTAAAATATAACCTATGAATATTTTTACTAAATTATTTTTTACTGCAACTATTATAATGAGTAGTTTTGTTACAGCTCAACAAGATGGTATAAACATTATTAATTTACCGACTACGATAAATAAAGACTATTCTTTTGAAGGAGTATGGAAAATTTCGAATGATGGAAATACATCTAACTATAAAATATCTGGAGGAAAATTGACAAATTATTTAAACAAAACAAGTCAGACTTTATTTCTTGATTTATATTTTGCTCCATCAAAAACATCTGTAGATTTATATAATTTACCGAATAAAATCAATACAAACGCACAATTAGGGCAGTTAGAAGGAAATGGAACAAGCTTCAATAACGTTACTATTACTTTTAAAGCTTCAGATCTTGAAACATTAGCACAAGGAGATTATACACCAGTTTTGTTATTGAAAGAAAAAGAATCAGGTTCTATTTTGAATTATAAAGTTTTGAGTAGTAAAATTTCTTTAGAATCTAATAATATTTTAATTGATAAAGTTGTAAAGAATGTAGAATTACCTCAGGTTACAGATGCTAATACTTTAGCTTCTACAAAGAATATAGACGCTACTTTATCTGATATATATACACCTGTAGAAAGTTCTTTGAACATAGCGAATGTAAATAAAAAACTAAAATTAGTTGGAGGTTGGAAATTAGAAATTGATTTCAATTCGTTGATGGTTACAATTGGTGGAGTTGATAATTCTATACAGAATTTAGATTATAAACCTACAAATGACTTAAAATTAATGGTATATTTTTCAAATCAAAATATAACAGGAATTAAAGAAATAGATGGATTTGAACTTCTAAATCTAGATGTTTCACCAATTTCTGCTTTTACTAAAATTGAAAAGCTAAATTTTACTACAAATATCACAAAATTGGTTCCCGCAGGTGAATATTATCCTATTTTAGTATTAACTGAAAAAAATGAGGAAGGAAAATATGTGATGAAATCAACGTTAAGTTTAGGTGAGAAATATATTTGGCAGTAAAATCTAAATAATATAAAAATAAAAAAGCAACGATTATTTCGTTGCTTTTTTTGTTAAATACTGTTCAAATTTCAATCCTTTTATGTTATAAGGATCAAATCCTTTGTATAAATCTTCTAATAATTGCATTACTTGAAAATAAGTAAATAATACTGAATATGAAGCTTGTTCTTGGTAAACAGGGATTTCTACTAAAAATAAAAATCGATCATATTTCGAAATCTGAACAGTATTCCCATCTTGATTCATCAAACCAATATAACTTCCGTCATAATCAGGTAGGTTATGAAAAATCTCAATAGCTTGTGATAAACTACCTTCTAAAGGTAATTCAGTTTCGACCTGTAAGTCGTCAGCGTAATTTTCAAAGAATATTTTCACAGTGCAAAAGTAAGAAATTTTAATCTATTTTAAGGAATTCCTTTTTTTTCGGGTTATAATTATTAAATTAGCATTCAAATTATGGAAAAAATGAGTTACGACATTATAGTTATTGGAAGTGGTCCTGGAGGATACGTTGCAGCAATTAGAGCAGCACAATTAGGTAAAAAAGTAGCAATCGTAGAAAAAGCTGAATTAGGTGGAATCTGCCTTAACTGGGGATGTATTCCTACAAAAGCTTTATTAAAATCTGCTCAAGTATTCAAATACTTAAATCATGCAGAAGATTTTGGAATTAACTTACCTTCAGATATTTCATTCGAATTTGGAAATGTTGTTTCTCGTAGTAGAGGAGTGGCGGATCGTATGAGTAAAGGTGTTCAATTCTTAATGAAGAAGAACAAAATTGAAGTAATTCAAGGTGAAGCAAAAGTTTTACCAGGAAAAAAAGTAAAAGTTACTGCAGCAGATGGTTCTGTTAGTGAATTATCTTCAGAAAATATAATTATTGCAACTGGTGCACGCTCTCGTGAATTACCTGCATTACCACAAGATGGTAAAAAAGTAATTGGTTACCGTGGTGCATTAGCAATGGAAAAGCAACCAAAATCAATGATTGTTGTAGGTTCTGGAGCGATTGGAGTTGAGTTTGCTCACTTCTACAATACATTAGGAACAAAAGTGACAATTGTAGAGTTTTTACCACGCATTGTAAATGTTGAAGATGAAGATATTTCGAAACAATTACAATTATCTCTTAAAAAATCTGGAATCAATATCTTAACAAATGCAGAAGTTACAGGAGTTGATACAACTGGAGATTTAGTAAAAGCAACAATTAAAACTGCAAAAGGAGAAGAAATTCTTGAAGCAGAAGTTGTTTTATCAGCAGCAGGAGTTGTTCCAAATACAGAAAATATTGGTCTTGAAGAAGTTGGTATTGCAACTGAAAGAGGTAAAATAGTTATCAATGATTTTTGTGAAACATCTGTAAAAGGATATTATGCAATTGGTGATGTTGTAAAAGGAGCAGATTTAGCTCACTTAGCATCTGCACAAGGTATTTTATGTGTTGAGCATATTGCTGGTGAAAAAGTAGAACCAATCGACTACGGAAACATCCCAGGTTGTACTTATTGTTCTCCAGAAATTGCATCTGTAGGATTAACAGAAGCAAAAGCTAAAGAAGCTGGATACGAAGTAAAAGTAGGAAAATTCCCATTCTCTGCAAACGGTAAAGCTGTTGCAAACGGAGCTGCTGATGGTTTTGTAAAAGTAGTTTTTGATGCGAAATATGGTGAATGGTTAGGATGTCACATGATTGGTGATGGAGTTACTGAAATGATTGCAGAAGCAGTTGTAGCCCGTAAATTAGAAACTACTGCACATGAAATTATGAAATCTGTTCACGCGCACCCTACAATGGCAGAAGCTATTATGGAAGCGGTAGAAGATGCATATGGACATGCAATTCATATCTAAGAAATAAATTTAAAATTTATAGTTGAAGCAGCCTTTTGGCTGCTTTTTTATTTTACCAAATCGTTAATTTTTTGCGTTATGTATATTGAATTTGTTTTTTAACTATCTTTATAATAATAATTTAAAAACAGATATAATATGAAAAAATTTTATTCTTTAGTAGTAATTACTGCATTATCTTCTTTATCATTTGGACAAGTTGTGATTAGTCAAGTTTATGGTGGAGGAGGAAATTCGGGCGCAAAATATACGCATGATTTTATTGAGTTGTTTAATAGAGGCTCTTAAGCTGTTACATTAAAAGGTCATTCACTTCAATATGCTTCTGCTACAGGTAATGTTAGTGCAGCTAATACACAAGTATTAGCAGATATTACAATTCAGCCAGGTAAATATTATTTAATTCAACAAGCTAAAGGTAATAGTGGAACAGATGCATTGCCAACTCCAGACCAAATTCCTGCTACAGCTCTTGCATTAGGAGCCATGAACGGTAAAGTAGCACTTGTATCTAATGTTGATCCAATAACTGATGTAACAGATAAAGATATCGTTGATTTTGTAGGTTTTGGAACGTCTAATGAATATGAAGGATCTGGTCCTACTGCGGCTTTATCTAATACTGATTCTGCTCAAAGAAAGTTAAAAGGATGTCAAGATACAAATGATAATAAGAATGATTTTGACGTAGCTGCTGCTGCTCCTAGAAATGGACAAACGGCTGCAAATGTTTGTACAAATTTGAGTACAGATAATTTAACATTAACTAAAGCAGTTTCTAATACATTATGGACAAATACAGCTTCTTTCAATGTAAAAGATAAAACAATTGTAGAAGTTTACAATATTAACGGACAATTGGTAAAATCTTTCGAAGTTAAAGGTGTTCAAAATGTAGATGTTTCTTCATTAGTTAAAGGGACGTATGTAGTTAAAACTACTTCTAACGGAAAATCTTCTACTCAAAAAGTAGTAAAAAAATAAGAAAGAATATATTGTTAATCTAACAAAAAAGCGATTCAGTTTACTGAATCGCTTTTATTTATTCTTCTAATTTCTGAATCTTAAAACCTGCATCTGTCACAGCTTCTACAACTTCTTCTTCATCTTCGGTTGTTGTCACAGTCAGTACTTTTCGTTCATCAGAAGTATCAACTTTCCAATTGTCTTTACCTACAGCTTCGTCCAAAAAAGGTTTTACAGATTTGATACAGCTGTCACAATTTATATTTGTTTTGAATTTCAATTCGCTCATAACTTTACAATTTAGACTCAAATTTATAAAGATTTCATAAGATTAAAAAAACGTTTAAGTAATATTTGATTTCGAAATTTAAATAAAAATCAATGAAGCGTAATCTTGATGTTGTTGTTATTTCGGATGTGCATTTAGGAACTTTTGGTTGCAAAGCACAAGAGCTGTTAGCTTATCTACAGTCAATCAATCCAAAAAAAATTATTCTCAATGGTGATATTGTGGATATTTGGAATTTTAAGAAAAGTTATTTCCCAGAAACGCATCTTCAAATTATTAGTTATTTGTTAAATCTTTCAGAACAAGGAATTCCAATCGTTTATATAACAGGAAATCATGACGAATTGTTACGTAAATTTACCACAATGCGTTTTGGAAATATTCTTTTAACGGATAAATATATGTTGAAACAAAATGATAAAGTCGCTTGGATTTTTCATGGAGATGTGTTTGATGCATCGATTCAACATTCGAAATGGATTGCGAAATTAGGTGGTTGGGGTTATGATAAATTAATTCAGTTGAATTATTTTATCAATAAATGTTTAGAGTTTTTTGGAAGAGAACGTTATTCGTTATCTCAAAAGATTAAAAATTCAGTGAAAAAAGCGGTGAAGCATATCAATGATTTTGAACAAACTGCTGCCGAATTAGCGATCGAAAATGAATATGATTATGTAGTTTGTGGACATATTCATCAACCACAATTGCGAAAAGTAAAAACGGATAAAGGAATTTGTGTTTATATGAATTCGGGGGATTGGATTGAGAATTTATCTGCTTTAGAATGTGTAGACGGAAATTGGTCAGTGTTTTATTTTGAAGAACATAAACATACTTTGATGCAAAATTTAGAAGAAATCGAGTTCAATTATTCGTTAGATGAACTGATTGTTTCAATTCTCAATAAAAAATAAATGAAAATTTTATACGCTTTGCAAGGAACAGGAAATGGACATTTGGCTCGTGCGCAAAAAATGTTACCAATCCTTGAAGAATATGGAGATTTGAATGTTTTTGTGAGTGGTTCTAATTCACAATTACAACTCGAAAATTATCAATTTAAACATCACAATGGCTTGTCGTTGTTTTATAATCAGCTTGGGAAAGTTTCGTATAAACGAATTTTTAAGGAGAATAGTTTTAAATCTTTTTGGAATGAAGTGAATCATTTTCCAATTGAAAAATATGATTTAATTATTAATGATTTTGAGCCAATTACGGCACATGCAGCTCGAAAGAAAAAGATAAATATTGTTGGTTTGAGTCATCAAGCTTCATTTTTATTTGATGAAACACCAACAGTGAAAAATAAAACGGGCGAAACGATTTTAAAATATTACGCACCAACTTCTAAGTATTACGGTTTTCATTTCGAAGAATATAATGATGCTATTTTTTTACCAATCATTCGAGATAAAATTAGAGCATTGCGTCCAAAACGAAAAGATTACTATTTGGTGTATTTACCAAGTTTTCATCCAACAGAAATTATGGAGAAATTATCACTGATTAAAGATTCAAAATGGAAAGTTTTTTCACCTTTTGTGAAAGATGTTACGCGTCAATTTAATGTTCAAATTTATCCAATTGATGAACGTCTTTTTACTAGAACTTTAGAAAATTGTAAAGGAGTTTTGTGCGGTGCTGGTTTCGAATTGCCTGCCGAAAGTATTTATCTTAAAAAGAAGCTTTTTGTGATTCCGATTAAAGGTCAATACGAACAATTATGTAATTGCGAAGCTTTAAAAATGATTGGCGTTGATTATTCATATGATTTGAATGTAGCACAATTGCAACGTTGGGTGGATTCGAATAAAATTATTGAGAAAGATTTCCCAGATCAAACCGAAGAAATCATTCAGAAAGTAATTTTAGAAGCATCCCATTAATTATTTTTCCAGAAAGCAGGCGTAAATAAAATTAAGATTGTATAAAGCTCTAATCGTCCCAAAACCATTAAAAAACAACATAATAATTTTGCACTATCCGTTAAAGAATTCATTGAAGTACCCGGACCAAATTCGCCAATTCCCGGACCTACGTTTCCTAAAGTGGAAGCAGTTAATGTTAAAGAGGCCAAAATATCTTGGAAACTCATTGTTATACCATAATTCAAAAGCGCAAACAAAATAGAACTCACAATCCATGTAAACATAAACATGACAAAGAATGCCATGACGTGGAAAACAATAGATTGGTTAAGCGAACGATTGTTATAACGAACAGGAATAATTGCGTTTGGGTGTAAAATACGCTTAAATTCGATCCAACTATTTTTTAATAAAATGACGTGTCTAATAACTGTAATTCCTCCAGATGTAGAACCTGCCGAACCTCCGATGAAGAACAAAGAGAAGAAAATAAGTGTGGTTACGGTTAACCAACTTGTGTAATCTTCCATTGCCAAAGCTGTTGTAGATGCGATAGATACAACGTGGAATAATGAACTTCTGAATGAATGTTCGAAATTAAACCACGAATAGGTTTCGACGGAATAACTAGGGTAAATATTGAAAAATAATACAACAAAAACGATAAATGTAACGACAGCAAGTAAACCAACCCACCAACGGAATTCTTCATTTTTCCATACTTTTTTGAATTGTCCTTTAATCAATAAATAAATCAATGCGAAGTTTGTTCCGCCCAAAAACATCATCACGATTAATACATATTGAATAAAAATATTGTTATTCCAATACATCAAACCTTCATTCTTAGTAGAAAAACCTGCCGTTGCAATCACACTCATCGAATGATTTGCAGCATCAAATAAATTCATTCCACCAAAATAAAGCAACATCGCAAAAAAAGCAGTTAAGCCTAAATAAACTAACCAAAGGTTTTTTGCTGTTTCTGTAATTCGAGGGTGAATTTTATCCGTATAAATTCCAGGCGCTTCTGCCATAAAAAGCTGTCGACCACCAATTCCAAGAAACGGTAAAATCGCAATCGTCAAAACGATAATCCCCATACCACCAATCCAATTGGTTGTACTTCGCCAAAATAATATACTTTTTGGGAGACTTTCTACATCATCATAAATTGATGTCCCAGTCGCTGTATAACCAGAAACGGTTTCGTAAATAATGTTGACAAAACTAAAATTTTCATTGATGATATGATCGTTTGGTAGAAATATTAACGAGGTAACATAGGGTAAACACCCCGAAAGAATCAAGAAAAGCCATCCGACACAAACCACGATATAACCTTCGCGTTTGTTGATGTGTTTTCTTCTGTCACGCGTAAAATACATCATTGCAGCTCCCGACAATCCCACTAAACTCCCCGAAACTAAAAAAGGGTAGAGTAGATGATCATTAAAATAAATGCTGACACATGTTGCAATAAACATAAAGAGCGCATTTAATAGTAATAAAACACCCGAAAGATTCAGGATTACTTTGATGTTAAGTGATTTCATTATTTAAAATATTTGGTCACTTTTGGAATTAAATTCGCTTGACTAAAAACAACGACGTGATCTTTTGGTTCGATAATGAAATCTTTTGTTGGAATAAATCCATCATTTCTGCGAACAATTCCAGCAATAATAGCACCGTCTTTAAACGGAAAATCGCTTACTTTTTTGAATGCGATTTCAGAATTTTCGTGAATACGGAATTCTAAAACTTCAGCATCTAAATCAGAAATTCCTGTTACATCCATCACAGAACCTTGTCGAATATAACGGAAAATACTATCTGCGGTTAAGAGTTTTTTATTGATAAAAGCGTTAATTCCAACTTCTTGACTAAGATGTATATAGTCGATATTTTCGACCAAAGCAATTGTTTTTTTAACGCCTTTTGATTTTGCCAAAAGACATGACATAATATTCGTTTCCGAACTTCCTGTCACAGCGATAAAAGCATCCGAATCAGAAATACCTTCTTCCAATAACAATTCTCCATCTCGACCATCACCATTGATAATCAAAATGTTATTTAAATCGTCAGCTAAATCAAAAGCTTTGTTTCGATTGATTTCTAATAACTTAACATTGTGCTTGTTATCTTTTAAAAGTTTGGCAACTTTGACACCAATACTTCCTCCTCCTAAAACAATTACATTTTTGAAATATTCTTGTTTCTTTCCAAGGATTTTATAAACTTCTAAAATTCCAGCTTTTTTGACAATAAAATAAACGTGATCATCTATTCTAAATTCAGTTTCGGCTTCGGGAATAATGGTTTGATATTCGCCACGTTCGTTGCTACGAATTATTGCAATTGGCATCAAAAGATTGTCTTCGCCACCTTTCGTCGTCAAATACATGTCTTTGTACTGCTTGTCCAAAATTTTACAATCCGCATCCAAAACAGTTCCAACCATAAAAAGTTGACCATTTGCAAAGGGATGCATCGCATTGAAAGCAGATTGTTGAACAAGAGAATAAATCTCATCAGCCGCTAATTTCTCAGGACTAATTAATGCATCAATTCCCATTCCTTGAACCCAAAATTGATTTTCTTTGTAAAGAAATTCAGGATTCGAAATTCGAGCTAATGTGCGTTTTGCCCCTAAATCTTTCGCAATCGAAGCACTTGTAAGGTTTGTGTTTTGAAGATGAGTGACCGATATAAAAATATCTGTATCATCAATTCCAACTTCTCGCAAAGCCTTGAAAGAAGTGATATCACCACGATAAGCCATTACATCTAACGAGTTTTCGATCATCAACAACTTGTCCTTGTCCATGTCCATGATGACGATGTCGTTCATTTCATTAGAAAGTAATTTAGCCAAATGAAAACCAACTTCTCCAGCACCTCCGATTAATATTTTCATGAAAGAAATTTAGGATAAAACTATTTTGACGTTTCTTTTTGTCCCATTAACATTAGGAACGATTTCAAGAATTCGTCTATATCACCGTTCATTACAGCATCCACATTACCTGTTTCAGTTCCTGTTCTGACGTCTTTTACCAATTTGTATGGATGCATCACATAATTACGAATTTGAGAACCCCATTCGATTTTCATCTTATTTGCCTCGATCTCATTACGTGCAGCCATTTTTTTCTCTAACTCAATCTTATACAATTCAGATTTTAACATCTCCATTGCACGTTCGCGATTGGCTAACTGAGAACGTTCAACCTGACAAACAACTACAATCCCAGTTGGTTTGTGCGTTAACTGAACTTTAGTTTCTACCTTATTTACATTTTGCCCTCCAGCTCCTCCAGAACGAGACGTTTGTAATTCGATATCAGCAGGATTGATTTCAATCTCGATTGTATCATCCACAATTGGGGAAACATAAACCGAAACGAAACTTGTGTGACGCTTTGCATTACTATCAAAAGGCGAAATACGCACCAAACGATGCACACCATTTTCTCCTTTTAGATAACCAAAAGCAAATTCGCCATCAACTTCTAATGTTACCGTTTTTACACCTGTAACATCACCCGCTTGATAGTTTAATTCTTTTACTTTATATCCATGTTTTTCGGCCCACATCAAATACATACGCAACAACATAGAAGCCCAATCACAAGATTCTGTACCTCCAGCTCCCGCAGTAATTTGAAGAATTGCACCAAGATTATCTCCTTCTTCTGAAAGCATATTCTTGAATTCTATATCTTCTAAAAGCTTAGCAACAACAGTATATTGTTCCATAACTTCTTCGTCACTTACCTCGCCTTCGCGGTTAAATTCTACTAAAACTTCGACATCATTTACTGCATTTGCAATCGTTTGGTATTCATCAATCCATTTCTTTTTACCACGTAAAACTTTCATAAAAGCTTCGGCTTCTTTCGGGTTGTTCCAAAATTCAGGTGAAGCAGCGTGTTCTTCTTCATTTTGAACTTCGATTTCTTTTTGTTCGATTTCCAAATATTCGTGCAAATCTTGTGTACGTTTTTGGATGTCTTTTAGTAATTCGTTGTTAAACATAATTGCAAATGTATAAAAATAGGGGATTTTATGAACACGAGGTTAAGCATTAATCACTTTATCATCTTTTCCGTTCCAAGAAAGAATTTTATAAGTAAAACCGTCTTCCGTTTTAATTTCTTGGTCTTTCAGCATCAAAAAAGTATCGTCCCAATCACCATCATCATAACTAATTACCCAGAATAATTGGTTGAACAACAAACCTTCCAAAATATACAAAAGTTCCTCAACAGAATCTACTTCGTAAGTTGTAAAAGGAAAAGAAGATTTGATCCAAATCTTATCATCATCCGAAGTCTGAATATAAAGATCACCAAAAGTCGATTTGTATTCATTCTCGATATGGAATTCTAATAATTCGGTATCTTTTTTGTGAAGCCCTGTAAAATCTGGAATTGCTTCAATGATTTGATTGTATATTTTGATTGAAAAATCGTTCATCTTTCTAAAATTAGCTTGCAAAAATAAACGATATTATCTAATTCTGACACGATATTTATGTTCAATAAATCGAAAAAAGTTAAATAATTTGTATTCAAAATCATAACCATAGTCAACAGAAGGATCTAAATCTATACTTACTGCATACAAATCTGGATTATATGTCATTGGTTGCATATGTCGTTGATTCCAAATCATCACATATTGGCGATTTTTTTGTTCGTAATATTCTTTTGAATAATATTCTTTGGGTAATGCAGTTGTTTTTAAATAAATATCATATTGAGGATCAAATACAACAATATCATAATCGCCATCTTCATTCGGCTCGAATTTTAATGAATTCTCATCTTTATTCGGCACTGAATTTTGTGTGGATTGATTGGTTGTACAAGCAAAAAATAGGAGAGAAACGCTGAAGAATAAAAATAGCTTTTTCATAATTTTTTAATTTGATTAAATATATTGAAAAATAACGATATTAAGTGTTTATATCTACATTTACACTTATATTCTAATAATTTAGAATTACATGAATAGTAGTTCTGAAATATAAATGTTTATTTCATATTATTTATATATATATCTAAGAGACATTGAAAAATTATCATCATGAAATTTATTAATTTAATATTTTATAAGATATAATTTTGGTATAAATATAAAGTTTAAGTTAAAAATGTAACTTTATAGCAATAGTTCTTAAAGTTATCCCGAGATTGTATCCGATAGCAGATTCTAACTCTGTTATCTAAAATATATATGACAAATCACTTTATAGGAATAGGAAAATATATTCCAACTGAAAAAATATCAAATCATTTTTTTGAAGAACATCAATTTTTTAATGAACAAGGAGAAATTTTAGATCAAAATAATGCTACAATTTCGCATAAATTAAAACAAATAACAGGAATAGAAGAACGTCGATATGCCAGAAAAGATCAAGTAACATCAGACTTAGGCTATATGGCAGCTGCTTCAGCCATCACAAATGCAAATATCGACGCAGAAACTATTGATTATATTATATTCGCTCATAATTTTGGAGATGTAAAACACGATACGATTCAGTCTGATATGGTGCCAAGTCTTGCTGCAAGAGTAAAAAATTTATTGAAAATTCAAAATCCTTATTGTGTTGCTTACGATGTTATTTTTGGTTGTCCAGGTTGGGTAGAAGGTGTTATACAAGCCAATGCATTTATAAAAGCTGGATTAGCAAAAAGATGTTTGGTAATTGGTGCTGAAACTCTTTCGAGAGTAGTAGATGAACACGACCGAGATACAATGATATATGCAGATGGCGCTGGTGCAGCAATATTAGAAGCTTCTACAAACAATAAAGGAATACAAGCCCATTTATCTGCCTCTTATGCAAACGAAGAAAAAGATTATCTGTTTTTTGGAAAATCGTATAATTCAGAAAAATGTCCGAATACCAAATACATCAAAATGTATGGTAGAAAAATCTATGAGTTTGCTTTATCCAAAGTACCTTTAGCAATGAAAAAATGTGTTGATGATAGCTCATATAATATTGACGATATCAGTAAAATAGTGATTCATCAAGCCAACGAAAAAATGGACGAAGCAATCGTAAAACGCTTTTATAGTTTATATGATCAAGATGTGCCAAAAAATATTATGCCAATGAATATTCATAAACTTGGCAATAGTAGTGTGGCAACAATTCCAATTCTTTTGAAAATGATTATGGATAATGATTTAGAAAATCACCAGATAAATGAAGGCGATGTGGTATTATTTGCATCTGTTGGCGCAGGCATGAATATAAACACGTTTATTTACCAATTTTAACGATATCAATCATGATAAGTTCTAATCACAATTAGATTAGAACTTTTTATCATATAGAATTCTCTAGAAATTAATACCATTTAATTCATTAAAACTTATTACCTTTGCAACGTACTTAAGAAGATATTTTGTCTTAATAGTTTACAATTGTATTCTTTATTTTACTTTTTTTAATTCACTAATTGACCTAGTCAATATAATTTTAACTTCTGTTTTCTAAAACGTATACTTGTAAGTTTTACTACATTATAATATAAATGTTGTCGGATAATTAATTCATGTTTTCTTAGGTTTTATCAGTATTAAAAACAAAAAATCTATACAAACATTTATGGCAGATTCTACATCTAAAAAAGAAAATAGCAAAAAGAAAGCTTTAAAAAAATTAGAAAAATTAAACAAAAGAGAGAATAGAAAAGAGAATAACAACAAAGGAAAATCATTAGAAGATATGATTGTCTATGTTGATGTACTTGGTAATTTTACAGATGTACCACCTCATTTACAAGACAAAGAAGCCGATTTGCTGAATAATAAAAGATTTGAATCTGATAACAGAGATGTTTTTATAGAAGGTATGGTTGATATCTACAACGATTCAAAAGGTTTTGGTTTTATTAAAGTACCAGCTTCTAACGATAAAATCTTCTTCCACTTCAAAGAATCAAAAGAATTACTTAAAGTAGGAGATCAAGTACAGTTCAAAAAAGAAATGTCTGAAAAAGGATTCAGAGCAATTCAAATATCAAAAAAATAAATTAATTAAATATACAACTATGCAAGAAGGAACAGTAAAATTCTTCAACGAATCAAAAGGGTTTGGTTTTATCTCTAACGCAAACGGAGGTGAAGATGTTTTTGTACATGTTTCTGGATTAATTGACAAAGTAAATGAAAATGATCAAGTTACTTTTGATATTGAAAAAGGAAAAAAAGGTCTTATGGCTGTTAATGTAAAAAGAAAATAAAAAAAGAATCCTTATATAAGGATTCTTTTTTTTGAACTATATTTAATTTCTAAAAGAGTATTTATGTACACAATATTACATAATTCGCGTTGCGGAAAAAGTAGAGATGCAGTAAAGGTTTTGGAAGAGTCTGGAAAAGATTTTGAAATAAGAGAATATTTGAAAGAGCCTTTGACGAAAGATGAATTGAGAACTATTTTAACAAGACTAAATCTAAAACCAATTGATATAGTAAGGACAAATGAAGAAGATTGGAAAATAAATTTTAAAGGAAATGAACTTTCTGATGATGAAATTTTGAATGCTTTGGTTGAATATCCAAAATTGATTCAACGTCCAATAGTGACAGATGGAAAAAGTGGAATAGTAGGTCGTCCAAAAGAATTGGTAGAAAATTTTATTAAATAAAAATGGTTTGATAATTGTAAGTATTTCTAAGACTAAACATAAAAAGCTATGAAAATTTTAGATGCATTAACAAAAAATCAAACGGAGAAAGGAACTAAATAGGTTTATTAACAACAGCCGCTACAACGGGAGTAACGGTAGCTAAATTTTTGGGAAAACGTTCAATATATGGAATAATTGGTGGAGTAGCCGTAACATTGGCTGCAGAATATATCCGAAAAAAATATGAAAAGAAAGTTGAAGCTGAAAACGAAACTATTTTAGAGAATAAATAAAAAAAGAGTTTTGAAAAAAACTCTTTTTTGTATTATATATTTTTGTTTTGTTCTTCTGCATCACCAACCATATTTCGAACAATTCCTGGATTCGAATGTTTTTTCTTCATTTTCAAATTCAAGAATTCGACTAAAACAGAGAAGCCCATGGCAAAATAAATGTATCCTTTCGAAATGTGTTGATCAAACCCTTCTGCTAATAACGAAACGCCGATTAATAATAAGAATGATAAAGCCAACATTTTAACCGTTGGATGATCGTTCACAAATTTAGAAACCGCACTTGCTGAAAGCATCATAACTGCAACAGCAATAATTACAGCCGCAATCATAACCTCAATATGTTCTGCCATACCAACTGCTGTAATTACAGAATCTAATGAGAAAACAATATCTAAAATTAAGATTTGTACGATAGTTCCTGCAAAAGAATGGACTTTCACTTTTCCTCCGGTTTCTTCAACACCTTCTATTTTGTGGTGAATTTCTACAGTCGATTTATAAATCAAGAATAATCCTCCGATTAGTAAAATCAAATCTCGACCAGAGATTGCTAATTTTTCTAACCATTCGGTTGAAGTAATGCCAATCCATTCGCCAATATTGAATAGAGGAGTGGTAAGACTCATGACCCAACTTAGTGAGAATAAAAGGATAACACGTGTAAACATGGCTAAAAATAAACCAAGCTGTTGTGCTTTCTTTTGTTGATGTGCAGGCAATTTTCCTGACAAAATAGAAATAAAAACAATATTATCAATCCCTAAAACGATTTCTAACATTGTTAATGTAAATAATGCAACTAATGCATCTGGTTGTAAAAAAATACTAAAATCCATCGATTAATTTTGAAGTTTCGAAAATACAACGAAGAATAAGAATTAAAGTTTGAGTAATAATTATTTAATGTTAATTTAATATTAGAACTTATACAAAATTATTTACAGATTAAATCAATCAAATCGTTTTAGCAATATAGAATTAAACTTTACTTTTGCGAAAAAGACTTAGAATGATTTCAAAAGTTCAACTTCGGTTGCAGTTTCTCGTACTTCTTTGGGGATTTACAGGAGTTTTCGGAAAATTAGTTACAATGAGTGCGTTGTCAATGGTTTGGTATCGTGTTCTTATTGGGGCTATTGCTGTTTTTATTTATATGAAGTTCAGAAAAATGGATTTCAAGGTAACTAAAAACGAATTGTTGAAATTACTTGCTATCGGTGGAATTGTAGGAATACATTGGTTTACATTTTATTTGTCGATTAAACTTTCTAATATCTCAATTGCGTTGAGTACGTTGTCGATGGGCGCGCTTTTTAGTGCGATTTTAGAACCTATTTTTTTTAAACGAAAAATTAATCTGCTCGAAATAATTCTTGCTATAATCGTTTCCACTTGTGTAGCTGTTATTTTTAATGCATCACCAGAAGATTATAAATTGGGAATTATCATTGGTATTTTGTGTAGTTTTCTATCGGCATTATTTGCAGTTCTTAATTCGAGATTACCAAAGTCAATCAAACCAACTAAAGTTACTTTATACGAAATGATTGGTGGAGTTATCACACTTTCGGTGGTAATGATTCTTTTTCAGCCAGAAGCTATTTCTGAAGTTGTAAATATAAGTTGGTCAAACTTAGGATGGTTGACTTTGCTTGGCGTCATTTTTACAGCTTTTGCACAAATAGAATCAGTTGATTTGCTGAAACATGTTAGTGCTTTTACGTTGATGTTGAACGTAAATTTAGAACCAGTTTATGGCATCATTTTGGCAAGTCTTATTTTTGGAGATTCAGAACATATGAATCCTATATTTTATATTGCTACAGGGGTAATGGTACTTTCTATCATTATGAACGGAATATTAAAAACAAGATTTTCTAAATAATTTATTGTCAAAAAGACGCATTTGTTTTAAAGAATGCTTATCATTTAATATCTTTGCTTCAATTGAAAAGTAAACCATAATCACATGATACACTCTATTATTACAGGTGTTGGGCATTATGTTCCCGAAAGAGTTGTTACAAACTTTGATTTAGCTGAAGTGATGGATACCAATGACGAATGGATTCAGGAACGTACAGGGATTGTCGAAAGAAGACATATCGAGCCAGGTTCTAAGATTTCGTCTACAGATTTGGGAGTTATTGCGGCTAAAAATGCGTTAGAAGATGCAGGAATCACTGCTCAAGATATTGATTTTATATTATTTGCGACTTTATCTCCCGATTATTATTTTCCTGGAAATGGTGTATTGGTGCAAAAAGAGTTAGGTTGTCGTACAATTGGGGCAATGGATATTCGTAACCAGTGTTCTGGCTTTGTATATGCGTTATCAACGGCTGATGCTTTTATAAAAGCAGGAGTTTACAAAAATATTTTGGTGATTGGAGCAGAAGTGCACTCATTCGGATTGGATATGTCGGATGAAGGTCGTGGCGTTTCAGTAATTTTTGGAGATGGAGCAGGAGCAGTAATTGTTTCGGCAACGGAAGAAGAAGGACGTGGAATTTTATCGACTAATTTACATTCTGAAGGTGAATTTGCCGAAGAATTAGCAGTTACTTTCCCTGGAACAAAAACAGGTTGGTCAGACGAATTATTGAAAGAAGGTAATACGTTAACTAAAAAAGAGATTTATCCATATATGAATGGGAACTATGTTTTCAAGCATGCGGTAACTCGTTTTCCAGAATCAATTATCGAAGCTTTATCGACTGCGAATAAAAAGCCAGAAGATTTAGATTTATTTATTCCACATCAGGCGAATTTGCGTATTTCTCAATTTGTACAAAAACAATTGGGATTACCAGATGAGAAAGTTTATAACAATATTATGCGTTACGGAAATACTACGGCAGCATCTATTCCTATTGCATTGAGTGAAGCAAAACAAGAAGGTAAAATCAAAAAAGGTGACTTAGTAATGATGACTGCTTTTGGAGCAGGATTTACATGGGGCTCTGTTTTGATGAACTGGTAAGTAAGTTTGAATTTAGATTTACAAATTTAGAATATAAAAAAAACCTTCACTTTTTAGTGAGGGTTTTTTGGTTATATTTGATTGATTTAAAAAATTATTAATGAAATATTTATTGATTCTCATAATTGGTTTAATGAGTTGTTCGCAACATAAAATATCAAAAAATGTAAAGGATCAAGATTATATCTTTTTTCTCCATAATAAATATTTAGAAACGCATAACGATGGAGATTATGATACAGTCTATAAAACTAAAATTGAGTATTCTAAAGTTTTGAATTCATTCAAGAAAGACGGTTTTATTGTGATTAGTGAGAAAAGAAAGCCGAAAACAGACGGAATAAAATATGCAAAAAAGGTTGTTAAGCAAATTGATAGTTTGATTAATACAGGTGTTAAACCTAATCATATTACGGTTGTAGGAACTTCGAAAGGTGGTTACATTGCGCAATATGTATCAACTTTTAAAAATAATCCTCAAATCAACTATGTATTTATTGGTTCGTTTCAAGAAAGTGATTTAGAAGAAATGCCTGATATAAAATTTTCTGGAAATGTTTTAACCATTTACGAGAAGTCTGATGCATTTGGCGTTTCAGCTATAAAACGTAAAGAAAATTCAACCAATAAAATCAATCATTTCAAAGAAATTGAATTAAATAATGGCTTAAAGCATGGTTTTCTTTATAAAGCTCTTGATGAATGGATTGAACCAAGTAAAAAATGGGCGAGGAGAAATTATGATTTTAAATAAATGATTCATTTATAATTTTTCCTAAAAATCACTCGAACTGACAATTTTTATTCAATCTGTACAAGAAATATCTTATACAAAAAAAGGTTAGACTCTAAAAAAAATAGAATCTAACCCAAGTTTATTTTGTTACTTAAATACTATAAGAAATGGTGATATTAAGATTTCCTTACTTCAATTTTTTAGCAACATACATTTTTTCTGCTAATTGAACAGCTTTGTACGCATCAACAACACCGCCTGTTACAGAAATATCTGTTAAAGCAGGATTTTTGTTGACAGATTCTAACAATATTTGTTTGATATCTGTTGCAGTTAATTTAGGATAATGTGCCCAAACCAAAGCCGCAACTCCTGCTACAACTGGAGAAGCCATAGAAGTTCCGCTTTCATTTTTGTATTCCCCATCTTTATTAGGAACAGTAGAATATATTTCATTTCCTGGCGCAAAAACATCTACAGACTTTTTACCAAAATTAGAAAAACTTGCTCTTAAATTGTCATTATCCATTGTATTTGCTCCAACTGTAATTACGTTTTTAGAAACTTCTACACCTTTGTCGTCATAAACGGTAGGGAAGTGAATTTCGTCATCAATATTTACGTTTTCATTTCCTGCAGCTTTAATCAATAAAAGACCTTTTTTCTCAGCATATTTAAATGCATCCCAAACAATTTGTTTATCTGGAGAATAAGCTTTTCCAAAAGACATGTTCAAGATTTTTGCTCCATTATCTGCAGCATAACGAATGGCATTTGCAACGTCTTTATCGCGTTCGTCTCCATTTGGAACTGTACGAACTGACATGATTTTAACATAACCATTTCCTGCGATTCCATCCATTCCAATTCCGTTTCCAGATTTTGCCGCAATAATTCCAGAAACGTGCGTTCCGTGCATAGAATCAGGACCGTCTACATCATTATTTCCGTAAAAACGTTCTGATTTCTCAGCATAATTATCGCCAACAATTGGACGAGGATCTAATTCTGTATTCAAGTTAATTTCAACTTGTTCTTTGTAATATTTTGTTCCTTCTGAAATTTCATTTCCAACTTCTGTTAAGAAGTCTTTCATCGATTTTCCTTCCCAAGCTTCTTTCGGAACCATACCAAAAATAATCATCCCTTGTTGTGCTTCTTTAGAAACAGGTTTAAAAGACATCATATTTTTTTCATTCAAATCTTTTTCGCCCCATTCTTTAATCAAAGCAGGAAATGCAACCGAGAAAACATCATTCATCTGCGTATATTGTGCTGCATTTTGTTTTGCTTCGGCTAATTTATCTTCGAATGCAGGTTTTATTTTTTCATATTCTTCAAATTCTTTTGGGAATTTTGTTTTGTTTGAAGCTGCATCTTTACTTTTTTCGAATAAATCGCGGTATTTTACAAAAAGACGTGTTAATTCTAATGTATCTCCATCAACATTTTTACCATCTTTTCCTCCGATAAAATTCCAACCGTGAATATCATCAACATAACCATTTTTATCATCGTCAATTCCATTCCCAGCAATTTCTTTGGTATTTGTCCAAATATTATCTTTTAAATCTGGATGAGTAATCTCAACACCAGAATCTAGAACACCAACAATTAACTGTGAAGGTTTACGTTTTTTTGATTCTAAAAATTGCAACGCTTTTTGAGTATTAACACCATAAACACCACTTTCTTCGAAAGATTCGTGTTGCCAATATTTTTGATCAACTTTAGTTAAAGGTAGAGCAGTTGTCGTTTCTTGTGCGAACGATGCCCCACCAACAAACATGGCAACTGATATACTTAATAAGAATTTTTTCATAATTGATTTTATCTATATGTCGAGAAACAACCGAAATTGTTACATCTAAAATTATCTCGAGTTTAAACGCAAAAAAGGCTCCAAAATTTGAAGCCTTTTTATAATGTTGTGTTAAATTTAAAATTATTTCAATTTACGTTGTTTGTAAATTTCTTCAGCTTTTTGTACAGCTTTGTAAGAATCTACAACACCTCCAGCAACAGAAATCTCTTTTAATTGCTCATTTTTATTAACTGTTTCCATTAAGATATTACGAATATCTTCTGCAGTTAATTTTGGATAATGTGACCAAACCAACGCTGCAACACCAGCAACAGCAGGTGAAGCCATAGAAGTTCCGTTTAAGAAACGATATTGATCAACCCCTGGATATGTTGCATAAATCTCTTGTCCTGGTCCAAAAACATCTACCGATTTTTTACCATAGTTAGAGAAACGAGCTTTTAAAGCATTTGGATCTTTAGTAGAAGCACCAACCGTAAGAACAGATTTAGAAACAACATTTCCATTTCTAAAATTAGTTGGATAATGTACATGAACATCAATATCTTCGTTGCTATTTCCAGCCGCTTTAACGATTAAAACACCTTTATCAGAAGCATATTTGAACGCATCCCAAACTAAATCTGCATCAGGAGAATAAGGTTTTCCGAAAGACATATTCAAGATTTTTGCTCCATTGTCAACTGCGTAGTAAATTGCATTTGCAACATCTTTATCGCGTTCGTCTCCATTTGGAACTGTACGAACCGACATAATTTTTACATTATTTCCTCCAGTCGTTCCTTCAGAACCGATATTATTTCCTCTTACAGCACCGATAATTCCAGCAACGTGAGTTCCGTGAGAAGATTCAGGTCCGTTAGAATCACTGTTTCCATAAAAACGCTCTTTTTTATCATTTGGATTGTCAACATCTTTACGATCAACCAAATCTAAATTTAAGTGAGAAGATAAAGCATCTCCCTTCGCAGCACGACGAGCAGCTCCTAAATAGGTATTCGAAACTTCTTTCATCGTTTTCCCAACCCATTGCTCTTCTTTCAATTCACCAAAAATCCATAAAGCTTCTAAGATTTGAGAATCTGTTGGTTGGTAATTTTTTAAAATATCTTTAGTTAATTTAGTATCTCCAAATTCAAGAACCATTTTATTTACACCACCTTCAACTGCATTCAATTTAGATTGAGCAACTTGTTGGTTATATTTTGCTTTTCCTACAGCGCTTAAATATTCTTTTTCAATTTTTTGAAATTCAGCATATTCAGTAGGATTTTTTACAATAGCTTCATGATTTTTCTTTTGATCGAAAGTTGCGTATTTAGATGATAAAGCTTTGTAAACACGTGTTAATTCAGTGGTATCATCATTGTAATTGATTCCTTTTGCTGTTCCTAAAAAAGACCATCCATGTACGTCATCAATGTAACCATTTTTGTCATCATCGATTCCGTTTCCTGGAATTTCTTTTGGATTTGACCACATATTTGCTTTCAAATCTTCGTGGAAATTTTCAACACCACTGTCTAAAACTCCTACAATAATTGTATTAGCTTTTCTTTTGTTGTCTTTTAAGAATTGTAAAGCTTGATCAGTATTTACACCATAAACACCTGTTTGTTCTACACCTGCATGATACCATTTTTCTTTTGGTACCTCTGTTGTTTGTGCTTGAGCAAACCCTAATGTAAAGGCAAATCCTAAAGCAATAAATAATTTTCTCATGTTGTTATTTTATTAAGTTTTTTAAATATACTGCGGCACTTGGTCCTTCGCTAAAAAGTAAATCTAAGATACTCAAACCTTCTATAAACTCAAATTTATCATCAAAAACTTGTGCATATTCTGGTAAGTTATATTGAGGTGCTTTTTTAGCAGAAAATTGATTTCTGAAATCATTTTCAGGATTCAGATCTTGATAGGTTTCAGTTTTAGAAATCTCCAAATCTAAGCTTAATTTCTTGTTGATGAAATCAATTGTTTTTAGATTAAAATCTAAAAGAAATTTCTCTTTTTGTTCTAAAATTGGAATAATTTCATCTTCATAATATTCAAAATATGGAGAACTTTGATAAGCCGATTTCAATGATTTGATGTGTTCCTTTTGCCAATCGTATTCATAAGAAGGTTGTAAATCTTTGAACAAACGTGTTCCGTTGTGTAAGATTGGAATATTCAACATCAATTTACCATTTGCGCCCAAAATATACATGCGGTTACGGTAAGTTNNGTAAGTTTGCTTTTGAAAATTTTCTTGAACTTCGATATCCAAAGTTTGGCTTTTTACCATTTCTGCATAGTAATCAATCGGTCCAAAATAAAAAGCTGCAAACGTATTTTTCATTCTATTATTTTATATGGAAATGTGCATTACAAGTAGCTTATAATGCACATTTATAGTGTTGTTAATTTTATAATTTAGAGGATTTTATCGCTCTTTTTATTAATATTTGTTTTTCTTCTTCTCTTTACGAGCTTTTACAATATCGTATCCAATCCAACCAATTAAGGCAATTAAAACATAAATTCCGTACGAAGTTTTGTCTGGATTATCATTATTGATTGATGTAAAGAAACGGTTCCAAATAAATTTCTTAGGAGCAGCAGGCTCGAACATTCCGTTCATATTTGCCCAAATCATAATTGGACGACCAATGATGTGATCTTCTCCAACATATCCAAAGAAACGCGCATCTAACGATTGATTTCTATTATCTCCCATCATGAAGTAATAGTTTTGTTTGATTTCGTATTTATTTGTTTTTTGATCGTTAATGTACACATCAAACTTACCATTCGCAGAATCTACACGCAAACTATTGTGCTCGTATTTACGAATTACATTGATGTATTGTGCTAAGGTTTCTTTGTTTACATCAACTACATCACCTTTTTTCGGAATATATAAAGGTCCATATTGATCTGTATTCCACGTTTTGTTTACAGGGAAAATCGTATTTGTACTATCAATTTTTCCATTTACAATGTGCTCTGTTTTTTCACCAACTGGTTGTAAAATTGGTTCAACAGAAACTACATTTGCATTAGATTTCATTGCTGTAACATGAGCATCAGTCAAAGCAGCAAATTGATAAATAAATGTTCCGTCAGCTTGTTTTGCAGCGTTATAATCAGTACTAATAATTCCGAAATTATCGTATAATAATTTATCGCTGAAAGGAGATTTTACAATAACTGTATACGCATGTTGAACTTGTGCATCTTTTTTCGGAATGAATTTTTTATCATTTACATATAAAACTCCATTACGAACTTGAATCGTTTCACCTGGTAAACCTACCAAACGTTTTACATACGCATCTTTACGATCGATAGCAGAATAAACAGAATCTGTAGGATAGTTGAAGACAACAATATCGTTCGATTTTAAATCTCTCCAACCTGGAAGACGCATATAAGGCAAACGCGCTTTGTCGATAAAACCATCACGGTAAATGAACTCAGAAAATGGAATTCCGATCGGCGTCATAGGAACGCGCGCTCCGTGACTTACTTTTTCTACAAATAAAGCATCACCAATTTTGATTGTATTTTCCATTGATCCTGTAGGAACAATCATTGGTTGAATAAACCAGTTATGAACCAAAGTTGCCAAAACAAGGGCAAAAATTAAGGAAGAAACAAATGTTGGTTTGCGTTTTTCTGGTCCTAAATATTTTGGATTATCAGAATAATTAACTGCAAAAATGTATAAACCTAAAGTCAAAACCATAATGACTTTGTCTTTTGTTTCAATTTTTCCGTAAGAATCTCCTAAATCAACAAAGAATACTAACCAAAAAATAGGACCAACAATTGGCAAATAAAATAGAATAATCCACCATTTTGGACGATGAATAATTTCTAAACCTTTCCAGATATTTAGAAAAGGAATATAAGCTTGAATTGCTTGCTTTCCAGCATTTTTATATAATTTCCAAGTTGCAGCTCCAAAGATTATATTGGCAATAATAAAACCAATTAACCAGTAAATTAGTACATGCATAAGTTTTTGATATTTAGTATTTTAATTTAGTTTAGTTCAAGTACATCTTTCATTGTGAAAACACCTTGTTTATTACAAATCCATTCCGCAGCAATCACGGCACCTAAGGCAAAACCTTTGCGAGAATGCGCAGTATGAGAAATCTCAATAGTGTCTACATCAGAGTTATATTGTACGATATGTGTTCCAGGAACGTCCTCGATTCTTTTTGCTTCAACTGGAATAATATCTTTTGCCTTTTCGTCCATCGACCAAGAATTATATGTTGAATTGTCAATAATTCCTTCGGCAATTGTAATCGCTGTTCCAGAAGGTGCATCAAGTTTTTGTGTATGATGAATTTCTTCTAGATTAATTTGGTATTCGTTACGATATTTATTCATCATTCGAGCTAAAATAGAATTTAATTCGAAGAATAAATTAACGCCCAAACTAAAGTTAGAAGCATATAAAAAAGCGGTGTTATTTGAAATTGCTAAATGATTAATTTCTTCTTGTTTATCTAACCATCCTGTTGTTCCACAAATTGTTGCGACTTTATTTTCAAGTAACACTTTAAGGTTGTCGTAAGCAAATTCTGGTCTCGAAAATTCTATTGCAACTTCAACATCATTTAATTCTTCCGCAAGTGGAGTACGAGATATTTTAAGTACAACTTCGTGTCCGCGTTGAATTAAAATTTCTTCAATGGCTTTTCCCATTTTTCCGTATCCTATTAATGCAATTTTCATCTGTAATTTCTAAAATTTTAAGTTAAATGCCAATCCTAAAACTGGCTCTAATGTCATTTCATCTTGAATGATTGTTGGTTTGAATGACATTTCTGTGTCATTACGAACTGTAAATAAATGCGCATCAACAGTTGCATCAACAATATTTAATAAATAAGCTAATGCTGTTAAAGCGACACTATAATCGCGTTTTCGTTTGTAATCGTCTTGAATAACTGCCAATTGTTCTGCAGATAAAATTCCTGAGAATTCGTTTGGTGTTCCTTCTCTTACTGCAATGTACGCTTTTCGGTATTTTTTGTACAAATTATTGTAATAAATCGTGAAACCAGTTCCTGTTCCTACTAAACCTAAAGCGATTGGTGCTTTCAACCATTTTTTGTTGTACAATTGTCCTGCACCAGGTAAGATAGCCGAATACAAAGAGGCTCTAATTGGACTTTTTTCCATCAAAACTTCTTTAGTTACGCTCATCGTATCATTTACAATAACATTATTTTCGACAACTACTAAAGAGTCAGTTTTAACTTGACCAAAAGCAAACGTCGATGAAATCGTTAATCCAAGTAAGAATGCTTTAATTTTCATTTAAGAATTTTCTTAATCGTTCAAACTCATCATCAGAAGTAAAATTCAAAATGATTTTACCTTTTCCATTATTTGCACGTTTTATTTCAACTTTTGTATTCAATGAATTTGAAATAGAACTTAATGCTTCCTTGTACTGAGAAGGCAATTCATTTGTTGCTTTTTTCTCAGGTTTTCCTTCTTTTATCGATTTGATTAAACGTTCTGTATCACGAACAGATAAATTGTTTTTGACAATTTTTTCGTAAATATCAAATTGTAAATCAGTATCATCAATAGCCATTAAAGCGCGACCGTGTCCCATTGAAATCATTCCGTCACGAATTCCTGTTTGGATAATTGGGTCTAATTTTAATAAACGCAAATAATTGGTAATAGACGTTCTGTCTTTCCCAACACGTTTACTTAATTCTTCTTGTGTTAACTTGATTTCATCAATCAATTGTTGGTAAGAAAGTGCAATCTCGATCGCATCTAAATCTTGACGCTGAATATTTTCGACCAATGCCATTTCCAGCATTTCTTGGTCATTTGCTAAACGTACATAAGCTGGAATTGTTTTTTTACCAGCTAATTGTGAAGCGCGAAAACGTCTTTCACCAGAAATCAATTCATATTCACCAGTTGGTTTTTTACGAATCGTAATCGGTTGAATAACGCCTAATGTTTGAATAGACGAAACCAATTCCTCTAAAGCTTTTTTATCGAAATTAGTTCGTGGCTGCCAAGGATTCGCGGTGATTTTTTCTAAATCTATTTCCAAAATGTTTCCAACCAATTTCTTTGCACCTTCATCTTGTGCTGTTTTTACAGTTGGTTCATCCTTTAATAGAGCAGATAATCCACGTCCTAAGCGATTATTTTTGTTTGGCTTTGCCATTTTATTTAAACTGTATCGTTGTTGTTAATTAAAAATTCACGCGCTAAATTTAAGTAATTTTCTGCACCTTTACTTGCTGCGTCGTACTGAATAATTGTTTCGCCAAAACTTGGTGCTTCTGACAAACGTACATTTCGAGTAATAATTGTTTTGAAAACCATTTGCGGAAAATGATTGTTCACTTCGTCTAATACTTGATTAGAAAGGCGTAAACGCGAATCANNTCGTCTAAAACCTGATTAGAAAGACGTAAGCGCGAATCGTACATCGTCAACAATAAACCTTCAATATCCAGTTCTTTGTTGTGATGTTGTTGAATTCCTTTTATCGTATTTAATAATTTTCCTAAACCTTCTAATGCAAAATATTCGCACTGAATAGGAATAATCACAGAATCTGCAGCTGTAAGCGCATTCAAAGTAATTAAACCAAGTGAAGGCGCGCAATCTATAATAATATAATCATATTGATCTTTGATTTCTGATAGCGCGTTTTTTAACATGTATTCGCGGTTCTCGTAATCTACAATCTCAATCTCGGCAGCAACTAAATCTAAATGAGCAGGCATCAAGTCTAGGTTTGGCGATTCTGATTGTAAAATAGCTTTGCTCGCAANNAAGCACTTCATTTTCCAATACTTCATAGGTTCCAGCTTCGATTTCATCCAAATCAAAACCCAAACCAGATGTTGCATTTGCTTGCGGATCTGCGTCAATTAATAAAACTTTTTTCTCTAAAACACCTAATGAAGCGGCAAGGTTTAACGAAGTTGTCGTTTTACCAACACCACCTTTTTGGTTAGCAATAGCAATAATTTTACCCATAATTTACGTTCAAAACGATTTCAAAAATACAATATTTAACCTTGCTAAACCTTAAAGAAAAAATAAATTTTTGAATAATTGTTGAATATTTGTTTTACATCATAAAACATCAGTTCTGTAAAGCTAAATTTTAATATTATTTTATCTTTTTAACAGAATTAAAAAACTTATATTTGCGACAAGTATTTTTATAATTTTTTTAATAAAAAAAGTTGATGAGTTTTAACCTTTTATTCGAAAGCGTTGAGAATAGAAAGAGCTTTAACGCAGTAGTTTTAATGAATAGAAACGAATTTAAGAATTATTCTTTCCCCTTATTGCTTCGCAATGTATATTATGCGATACGTCTGTAATACCCTAAATTTTTTCTCGCAAAATTTTTAGAATTATTCAACACACGTAACATTTATAAAGCATAATGAAAACTAAATACATAGATTTAATCACGCAATCATTTGACTTTCCACAAGATGAATTTGAATTAGATGGAGAGTACTTAAAATTTAATGGAATTGACCTAAAAGCTTTGGTCGAAGAACATGGAACCCCATTGAAATTTACTTATTTACCTAAAATTTCGCAAAATATACAAAAAGCGAAAGGTTGGTTTGAGAAAGCGCGTGAAGAGTTAAACTATGAAGGAACTTACAATTATTGTTATTGTACAAAAAGTTCTCACTTTCGTCACATTTTAGGCGAAGCATTAAAAAACGATATTCATATCGAAACATCTTCTGCATTTGACATTAATATTGTCGAAAATTTGATTGGAGAAGGTTTGATTACAGACGATCAGTATGTTGTTTGTAACGGTTTCAAGCGTGAGGAATATGTAGAAAATATTGCTCGTTTGGTAAATAGCGGACATCGTAAAACAATCACAGTGATTGATAATTACGAAGAAGTTGATTTGTTTTCAGAAGCAATTGAAGGTGATTTTGAAATCGGAATTCGTATTGCATCTGAAGAAGAGCCAAAATTTGAGTTTTATACCTCTCGTTTAGGAATTGGGTACAAGGATATTGTACCGTTTTATCAAACAATGGTAAAACCAAATGAACGCATTAAACTGAAAATGCTTCATTTCTTTATCAATACAGGAATTAAAGACAATTCATATTATTGGAATGAGTTGACAAAATGTTTGAGAGTTTATGTAAACCTTAAAAAAGTTTGTCCAGAATTAGATAGTTTGAATATTGGTGGTGGATTCCCAATCAAAAATTCGTTGAATTTCGAATATGATTACGAATACATGGCGAAAGAAATCTTGTTGCAAATTAAAATGATTTGTGATGAAGAAGGAATTGCTGTTCCAAATATTTTTACAGAATTTGGTTCGTTTACAGTTGGAGAAAGTGGAGGAGTAGTCTACAAAATTCTTTATCAAAAGAAACAAAATGATAAAGAGTATTGGGATATGATCGATTCTTCTTTTATGACAACTTTGCCAGATGCTTGGGCAATTTCGAAACGATTTGTAATGTTACCAATTAACCGTTGGTACGATAAGTATGAACGTGTATTATTAGGAGGTTTAACATGTGATTCTGACGATTATTACAATTCAGAACAGCATGTAAATGCTATTTATCTTCCGAAATATGATCAAGCAAAACCATTGTATATCGGTTTCTTTAATACAGGAGCATATCAAGATAATATTAGTGGTTTTGGTGGAATTAATCACTGTTTAATTCCTCAGCCCAAATATATTTTGATTGATGAAAATTATGAAGCAAAAGTATATTCTGAAGAACAAACGCATCAAGATGTGTTGAATACTTTGGGATACAAATAATTGAATTTTAAATAAATAAAAAACAAATAAAATGAGTAAAGGACCAATCAGTCAGTTTATAGAACATAACTATAGACACTTTAATGCAGCTGCTTTAGTTGACGCTGCAAAAGGATATGAGCAACACTTGTTAGAAGGTGGTAAAATGTTAATTTCTTTGGGTGGAGCAATGTCTACTGCTGAATTAGGAATTTCATTAGCTGAAATGATTCGCCAAGATAAAGTGCACATCATTTCTTGTACAGGAGCAAATTTAGAAGAAGACGTAATGAATTTAGTTGCGCATTCTCACTATAAAAGAATTCCAAATTACCGTGATTTAACACCAGAGCAAGAGCGCGAATTGTTAGATACACACTTCAACCGTGTTACAGATACTTGTATTCCAGAAGAGGAGGCTTTTCGTCGTTTACAAGAGCATTTAGAGAATGTTTGGCATGCAGCAGAAGAAAAAGGTGAGCGTTATTTACCACACGAATTTTTATACCAAGTTGTAAATTCTGGAGTTTTAGAGCAATACTACGAAATTGATCCGAAAGATTCTTGGATTGTTGCTGCTGCTGAGAAAAATTTACCTATCGTTTGTCCAGGTTGGGAAGACTCTACAACAGGAAACATTTTTGCGTCTAACGTAATCAAAGGAAATTTAAAAGCGTCTACAGTAAAATCTGGAATTGAGTACATGATTTACTTAACAGAGTGGTATCGTGCTAATTCTGATGGTAAAGGTGTAGGTTTCTTCCAAATTGCTGGTGGTATCTCTGGAGATTTCCCAATTTGTGTTGTTCCAATGATGTACCAAGATTTAGAGTGGACAGATGTTCCTTTCTGGGCGTATTTCTGTCAAATTTCTGATTCTACAACATCTTACGGATCTTATTCTGGAGCAGTTCCAAATGAGAAAATTACATGGGGTAAATTAGATGTTGATACACCAAAATATATGATAGAATCTGATGCGACTATTGTTGCTCCATTGATTTTCAACTATATTTTAGGAAACTAATCAATAGAATATATTAAGCATAAAAAAACCACTTCGATTGAAGTGGTTTTTTTGTTATATATCGTTCCGATAATTAATCTTTCATTGCTTCACCAGCTTTTCTATGCGTAAATTTTCCATAGATATGTCTTCTTGCAAAACGGCTTGGAGAATCAGAATTTACCATTTTGATGTACGTATTTTTAGGAACGCCAAAATACTCGTAATGATTTCCATCTAAATGTTCTACTTTCAAAATTTGTTCATCCATATAAAAATCATGAATGTTAGATTTTGCAGTTGTAATCGTATATTCTTCTTTGTTTTTTTCGTGCGTTTCAGGATTAATACTTACTAAAAAGTGGTATGCTTCGATCACAACTTTACTTTTTTCTTCAGCTTCTATTTTACCTGCTTCGTCGTTGATAAATTTATCAGGATGCGCATCTTTCATCGTGTTTCTGTAAATTGTTTTCAACTCTTTTAGAGTTACATTTTTATCAACTCCAAGTAATTTTCTGTGTTCTACAACGCTTTTCATAATTATAATCCTTTTTTCGGAGTGCAAAAGTACGGATTATAAATCACGAAATGCGCTTAATATCCATAAGTTTCGTTAAGGTTATGATAAATAATTTTCTTTTTGTTGAGAATTTGATATTTCAATTCCAATACTATCCTTGTTTATAGAAATCAGTTTAGCTTGCTGAATAGGTTCGTTTTCGTATTCATATAACTTTGGATCATCAAAATTAATATTTAATGTTTCAGAAACAATGTCACTATAATCTGGTCTCGCGATATTGTTTGATTTTTCTAAAATAGGAAATTTAGATTCAGAATTATAGATATAAGCACGTTTCATTGCCATAACTTTTTTCGTAACTACTATTTTATATTCATCGTTTACTTTAATGGTTTGAATTGTATTCATATTGAATAAAAAACTAACGATAGATAGAAACGGAATTGCCATTGGTAAAATGCTCAATCCAACTAAAGCAAAAAGTAAAAAACCATAAATTTTGATATAGATAATTTTCCAAAATTTAATAACGATGTAAAAGGTGAAAATAATCCAAGTCCAAGCAAGAATTTGATAGGTATATTCTCCTTTTAAATTCAACCCCATAAGGTTTAAACTCAATAAAAATAAAATGAGGAGAACTGAAGAAATGATGTAGATTTTGAGTGATTTTGGCATTTAGGTTATGATTTATTTTTTCGAATATACATTATTTATATGATTTAATCGTTTTGTGTAAAATGAATTATCTCGAATATTTTTGTAATTTTAAGCAAGCTAACAACAAACAAAATAAGTATGAAATTGAAAGACGTTCCTGAATTGAAAAATTCTATTTTAGATCTTCCTTCAAAAGAAAAAGATAAACTTCTTTTGCGTCTTATCAATAAAGATGAAACTTTAGTAGAACATTTGCATTTTCAATTATTAGAGGATGAAAATGATTTGCAAGATCGTGTAAAAAATATTTATGAAAAGATTGATTTGCAGTTTGAAAAGTCTCATCACTTAATTAATCATATTAACATAAATAGAAGTCATCGTCAATTGTTGTTGACGTTAAAAACATTGAGTGGAATTGTGAATTATCATGTTCAAATCACGAAAGATAAAGTGTCAGAATTTGAATTGAGAAAATATATCATTCAAGAATCTTTTAGTCGTTATCCTTATCTTTTTGAAACTTATACAACAGGAGATAATGCAGAAAAATTATACAACTATCAACATGGGAGATTGAAATTGATTTTTTCTATTTTTAATAAATTTCATGAAGATTTAAAATTTGATTACCAGAACGATATTGATGAAATTAATACTTTTTTAAGAAAAACTCCTATAAATTTTAAACTTCAATAGTTCTTTTAAACAAAAGGTTGCTTATCTAATATTGTATAAAATAATAATTAAATTTACTATAATTGACTTATTATTAATTGGTTTGGTCTATTTTTTGTTAGTCTTAAAAATAGTGGATTAGCAAATTATTAATTTAATTTATTGTTAAATAACGAAAAAAGTATAGTTAGTTCTGTGTAAACCGAACTAACTATTTTATATTTGCATGGTTTTGTAGATTATACACATTATGAATATAAAAAATCAAGCATGTAATTCGGATCTTTTTTGCAGCTTTAGTGCTTTTTTGGAAAGAACTTACAGTTTTCCTCCATTGACAGCTAAGTTGCAAGCATACATGATTTTAGAGTCTGATGAGGAAGGATTCACGTTTGAAGAGCTTCTTGAGATTTTTAATGTTAGTAAAAGTTCCTTATCAAACTCTATTAACTACTTACTATCGATGAAACACATCGAGTACATAAATAAAATTAACTCTAGAAAAAGATATTTTAGATTAAATTTTAATTATTTGACAGAGAAATTAGATTTTTTATTTGAAATGATTTCTCAAGATATAGGTTATACAAATCGAATAAAAGAACATAAACTAGCGAATAATACGCTTTCTAAAAATGTTGAAAATAGAGTAGTTGATATCTATTTGGAACATCTTAATCAAACAAAAGTGATATTAGACGAAACAATACAAAAAATAAATAAAATTCAACTAGAAAATAAGTAAAAGTAATATGAAAAACGTTAACGTTATAATGGTTGGTGCTTTGGCAATAGCTTTGAGTTCTTGTGGAAAGAAAGACAATGTTGCTGCTCAACAAGCACAAGGTCCAACGCCTTATCCGGTAGTTGATGTGCCTACGAAAGTGGTGACGAGTTATGATGAATACCCTGCAAATATTCAAGGTATCGTAAATAATGATGTTCGTGCAAAAATCCAAGGATACATTACAGAAGTTTATGTTGATGAAGGCCAATATGTACAAGCTGGTCAGCCTTTGTTCAAATTAGAAACAAATGTTTTAACTCAAAATGCGGATGCTTTAAAATCTGGTGTTGGTGCTGCGCAAGCTAATGTAAAAGCGGCTCAGGCTAATGTAAGTGCAGCGCAAGCGGCAGTGCAAGCAGCTCAGGTAGAGGTGAACAAATTAACTCCTTTGGTACAGAAAAACATTATTAGTAATGTACAATTAGAAACTGCAAAAGCTAATCTAGCAAAAGCACAAGCGAGTTTCAATCAAGCTGTAGCGGCTAAGTCTCAAGCGCAGGCTGGTGTTACTCAAGCGCAAGCAAGTTATAAAGGAGCGCAAGCAAATGTTGACTATTCTGTTGTAAGAGCACCTATTAGTGGAGTAGTTGGTTCTATTAATTCTCGTCAAGGGACATTAGTTGGTCCTACGGATCAAACTCCAATTACTACAGTTTCAAATACAAGTAGAGTATATGCTTATTTCTCTATGAATGAGAAAGAGTATTTAAACTTTATTTCTAAATCTGAAGGATCAACTTTAAAAGATAAATTAAACAAAATTCCAGCAGTTGAATTAGTATTAGCTAATGGAGATGTTTATCCTGAGAAAGGTAAAATACAAACTGTAACTGGTCAAATTAATCCAACAACAGGGACAATTGATTTCCGTGTTACGTTCAATAATGAGGCTAAGCTTTTGGCAAATGGTAACTCAGGGCGTATTCGTGTTCCAAAAACTTATGTTGATGTATTGGTTGTGCCAGAGGCTGCAACGTTTGAACAACAAGGTATGACTTATGTTTACAAAGTAACAAAAGATACAGCTTACGCAACGCCAATTACTGTAGTAGAAAGAGCGAATAATATGGCAGTTGTAAAAGACGGAGTGAAAAAAGGTGATAAAGTTGTTGCACAAGGTGTAGGAAAACTACGTGATAAAACAGCTGTTAAACCAACTCCAGCAAACTTTGATCAAATCGTAGAATCTACAAAAACGGTATTCTAAATTGTAAATAGATATGTTAAAAAAGTTTATTGAAAGACCCGTATTATCTACGGTAATTTCTATCCTTATATTGATATTGGGTATACTGGGGCTTATATCGCTTCCGGTAACACAATATCCAGATATTGCACCCTCTACTGTAAAAATTTCTGCTTCATATCCCGGAGCGAATGCAAAGACAGTAATGGAGTCTGTAATTATCCCGATAGAGGAACAGGTGAATGGGGTTGAAGGAATGGATTATATTTCTTCTACTGCCTCTAATAACGGTTCTGCTTCTATTGATGTTGTATTTAAACCAGGTGTAGATGGAGATATCGCACAGGTAAACGTACAAAACCGTGTGGCACGTGCTACACCATTATTACCTTCGGAGGTAACTCGTTCAGGGGTTGTGACACAAAAACAACAGACATCAGCATTGATGTTTGCTTCGTTTAGTTCAACAAACCCCAAATACGATGAGATTTATCTTCAAAATTATTTGAACATCAATATTATTCCAGCCTTAAAACGTGTAAACGGTGTAGGGGATGCAACTGTGTTTGGTGCGATGACTTATTCTATGCGTATTTGGTTAGATCCTTCTCGTATGGCAAGTTATGGTTTAGTTCCTTCTGAAGTTTCTGTAGCTTTATCTCAAGAATCTCTTGAAGCTGCTGCTGGTTCGTTAGGAGAAAACTCTGGACAGTCATTCCAATATACAATTACATATTCTGGACGATACAAGACAGAAGATCAATATCGTAATATTGTTATTAAATCTTTACCAAACGGACAGGTTCTAAGATTAAAAGATGTAGCAAATGTAGAATTTGGTGCTCAATCTTATGCAGGACNNCTGTATTTGCTGTTTATCAAACACCAGGATCTAATGCACAAGAAATTATTGTAAACTTGAGAGCTGAGTTAGAAAAAGCTTCTAAATTATTACCAGAAGGAGTTTCTTACACTATCTTAATGGATACAAATACATTCTTAGATGCGTCTATTTCTAAAGTTGTTCACACAATGATAGAAGCGTTTATCTTAGTATTTATTGTTGTATATATTTTCTTACAAGATTTCCGTTCTACATTAGTACCATTGATTGCGGTACCAGTGTCTATTATTGGTACATTCTTTTTCCTTAATTTGGCAGGATTCTCGTTAAACTTATTAACGTTATTTGCCTTAGTACTCGCCATTGGTATTGTGGTAGATGATGCCATTGTTGTGGTGGAAGCCGTGCATGCTCGAATGGAGTCTCATCACGAAGCTCCTATGGATGCAACAAAAAATGCGATGGATGAAATTTCTGGAGCAATCGTTTCGATTACATTAGTAATGTGTGCGGTGTTCGTACCAGTAACATTTATCTCAGGACCAACCGGAGTATTCTACAAACAATTTGGTATTACTTTAATTGTTGCCATTTTAATTTCGGCATTAAATGCCTTGACATTATCTCCAGCATTGTGTGCTTTATTCTTAAAACCACATCAAGAAGGAGAGCAAAAACGTAACTTTATTCAGCGATTCTTTGATGCTTTCAATGCTTCATTTGATCGTATGACACATAAATATGGTAATTCATTCAAATTTTTAATTAAACACAAATGGATTTCATTCTTATTGATTATTGTAAGTGGTTTAGGAATTTGGGGTGTTGGAAAGATGATGCCAACAGGTTTCGTACCAACTGAAGATAATGGGTTTATTATTGGTAATATCGAGTTACCAGCGGGTGCTTCTATGGACCGTGTATATGAAGTTGAAAAAGAATTCCAGAAAAAAATTGAAAAAATTCCTGGATTAGATAAAGCAACAATTATCTCGGGTAACTCTATTATTTCTGGAGCTGGTTCTAACTATGGTATGATGTTCATTAAATTGAAGCCATTCGAAGAACGTACAACAGATGCTTTATCAGTACAATCAATCATTGGACAATTATTTGGTGCTGCAGCTCAAATTCCTGATGCTCAAATGATTTTCTTCCAACCACCATCAATTCCAGGTTTTGGTATGTCTTCTGGTTTCGAGTTGAAATTATTAGATAAAACAGGTGGAGATATTGCTGATTTTGATAAAGTTGCAAAGGAATATATTGGTGCTTTAATGCAACGTCCAGAAATTATGTATGCTCAAACATCTTTAAACACAGGTTTTCCTCAATACGAAATCGATGTTAATATTGAAAGAGCAAAACAATCTGGTGTTTCAGTAAGTTCTATTTTCTCAACTTTACAAGGATATATTGGAGGATTATATGCAGCTGACTTTACACGTTTTGGTAAACAATACCGTGTGTACATTCAAGCTTCACCAGATGATCGTATCAATGAAACAAGCTTAAATAAAATGTTCGTGAAAACGGATGCAGGTTCAATGACACCAGTTTCACAATTTGTGACTTTAAAACGTGTGTATGGTCCTAACTCTGTTAACCGTTTCAACTTATTTACATCAGCTAATATTACAGGAGCAGTAAAACCAGGATTCTCTACAGGTGATGCGATTACAGCAATTAATCAAGTTTCTGAACAAACATTATCTACTTCTTATAGTACTGACTTTACAGGTCTTACTCGTGAGGAGATTAATTCAGGTTCTCAAACAGCAATGATTTTTGCTTTATGTATCGTATTCGTGTACTTTATCTTATCTGCACAATATGAATCTTATGTTTTACCATTCGCAGTATTATTATCTGTTCCTTGTGGTATGATGGGGGCGTATTTATCTCAATGGTTAGCTGGATTAGAAAATAATATCTATTTCCAAATTGCCTTAATCATGTTGGTTGGGTTACTCGCTAAAAATGCCATTTTGATTGTAGAGTTCGCTTTACAAAGACGTGTACACGGAATGTCAATTGTTCAGGCAGCTATAGATGGAGCTAAAGCTCGTTTACGTCCAATTTTGATGACATCTTTTGCCTTTATTTTAGGATTAATGCCATTAGTATTTGCAACAGGTGTATCATCTGCTGGTAACCGTTCTGTAGCTACTGGAGCAGCATTTGGTTTATTGGTAGGTACAATTTTAGGTTTATTTGTTATTCCAGTATTGTTTGTTGTTTTCCAAACATTACAAGAAAAAGTTAAACCAGTTAAATTTGATCGTCCACAAGAAGAAATTGAACATAATAATTCAATCTAAAAATGAAAAAGTACAGAATATTTAATATTACTTTAATCGCAGCTGGATTGTTTGCTGTTCAGTCTTGTTTCGTAGCAAAAGATTATCATCGTCCTGAAGCTGTTGTAAATGAAGCAAATTTCAGAACAGATGTTATTGCAAAAGACAGTGCAAGTGTTGCAACTGTTTCTTGGAAACAAATTTTTACAGACACTCAATTACAAGCTTTGATTAATCAAGGTTTACAAAATAACNNAATAATTTAGATATACGTTCAGCACTGCAAAATATTGCAGTTGCTGAGGCGTATGCTAAACAAGGTAAAGCAGGTTATTTACCAACTTTATCTGTAGGTCCGAAATATACGTTTATAGAAAACTCTCGTAATACTCAATTTGGTGCATTGATGTCAAAACGTGCACAAAGTCAATACGAAGTTTCAGGGAACTTAAGTTGGGAAGCAGATATTTGGGGTAAAATTAGAAGTAATCAACGTGCATCTGCAGCAACTTATTTGCAAACTGTAGAAGCACACAAAGCGGTAAAAACGCAAATTGTTGCATCTATTGCAAATGCATATTACAACTTATTGGCTTTAGATGAGCAAAAAAGAATTTTAGATAAAACTTTAATCAACCGCGAGCAAAGTTTAGAAACAACGAAAGCTTTGAAAGAAGCTGGGAATGTAACAGAAGTTGCAGTTAACCAAACAGAAGCGCAATTGTTCAATGTGAAATCATTATTGGTTGACGTTGAAAATGGAATTAAGATGAATGAAAATGTGATGAGTATTTTGTTAGGAACAAATCCTCAATCTATTAATCGTACAAACTTAGCTTCTCAAAAAATTGACGAAAAATTATCTGTTGGTGTTCCAGCTCAATTATTAGAAAATCGTCCTGATATCAAAGCTGCAGAGTTTGGATTGATGAACGCTTTTGAGAATGTTAACGTTGCGAATGCAAGTTTTTATCCTTCTCTTTCTATTACTGCAACAGGTGGTGTACAAGGAATTGATATTGATAAATTATTTAGTGCGCAATCTTTATTTGCAACGGTGATCGGTAGCTTAACTCAACCTTTGTTACAACAACGTAAATTGCGTACGCAAAAAGAAGTTGCTTTAGCAAATCAAGAAAATGCTTTGATTAATTATAAAAGCAAAATCTTAAATGCAAGTAAAGAGGTTTCTGATGCGTTATACACATACGATGCAGCAACGAAGAAAGCTGAATATAAACAAAAAGAATATCAATTATTCAATCAAGCAATTACCTATTCTGAAGAATTGTTAAACTACGGTATGGCAAACTATTTAGAAGTAATTACAGCAAGAGACAATGGGTTGAATGCTGAATTGAATGTTGTTGATGCGAAATTATCATCTTTATCATCAATGGTCGAATTATATCGCGCTGTTGGAGGTGGATGGCAATAAGCAATTCTAATCTTAAGAAAAAAACCTCTCAAATATTTGAGAGGTTTTTTTATACTTCTATTTCTCTAAAACTTCGCAATGAATAATATTGTGAGAAGTTCCTACAAATTCTATTAACCAATTTTCAGTAGTTTCTTCAATTCGATTTTCATCTTTCCAAATTAGATAATCAAATGAAATTGGAATCGAAACAAATTTACTTTTTGGATGAGAAGCAAGTTCACTCAAATCTTCTTCAATTTTTTGTTCCATTTCAAATAAATCTTTTGGTTTTGATTTATGAAAACTATAATAATCAATCGCGATTAATTCTAATATAATTTTGTCGTTTGTAAATGTTTGCGCAAAATCGTAAATCGTTTGAAAAACATCGTTCAAGGTATGTTTGTGAAACAAATGATGCTGCTCAAAATATTGTCCTAATCCCATCAAATAATCGAAAATAGAATACTTTTGACTAATATATTTCAGCGTTTCTGGCGTTCTTGGTTTGTTCCAATAAATCTCCAGAGCATTTTCTAAAGCAGTAATATTTTCTAAATCATTTTCACTTAAAAAATCACTTTTTATAATTTGATAAGGCGGCATTGGATCAAAATGGTAACCATAGTTTTCATATTTTTGACGAACTGGAGTCCCTTTCAGAAATTTCAGAAAACCTAATTGCAATTCTGGTGGATATAGTTTAAAGGTTTCTTCGAAACTAAATTTCAAATCATCAATATATTCCAAAGGTAAACCAACAATTAAATCTAAATGCATCTCAATACGATCTTTCAATTGATTGATAACATTTGACGTTTTTTCAAAATTTTGCTTGCGCGAAACTTCTCGATTACTTTGTTGATTAACGGTTTGAATTCCGATTTCGAAACGGAAAAGATTTTTTGGAACATTTTCGTTGATGAATTTTATAATATCAGGATGAACAATATCTGCTGTAATCTCGAACTGAAAAACATTTCCTTCACGATAATGATCCAAAATAAATTGAAACAATTCGATCGTAAAATCACGTTTTATATTAAATGTTCGATCCAAAAACTTAATTGTTTTTCCATGCTTCATCAAATACAACAAATTTTCTTTAATGGTTTCCATCGGCAAATAGCGCATTTTATTGTCTAAACTTGCTAAACAAAACTCACATTTATAAGGACATCCACGAGAAGTTTCGATGTAACAAACCTTCTTTTCCAAATCCGCTGGATTATCGTATTGATAAGGATTTCGACCTTTTAATCGATTAATATCAAATTGAATATTTTGTGCATTGAAAACAACTTTGTTCTCTTTTTTGTAAACTAAATTCGGTACATTTTCTATTGCGGGATAATTTGCTGCAAATTCCTCGAACGGAATTTCTCCTTCACCTACAATGATATAGTCGATATAATCATTTGCAATCACATCATCATATTCGTAACTAACTTCTGGTCCACCCAACAAAATTTTAGTTTCAGGAGAAATTTGTTTGATTCGTTTACAAACTTCTAACGTCTGCGTAATATTCCAAATGTAGCAACTAAAACAGATAATATTGTATTTAACGCATTTTTCTGCAACTTCATCAAAGTCAGATTTAATCGTAAATTCTTTCCAAAAAATATTTCCATGATGATGATTTAAATCGTACAAAATACGAATTGCCAAATTGAGGTGAATATATTTTGCGTTTAAAGTCGTTAATAAAATTGATGATTGCATAATTTGTAATTGATTTGCAAAAATAATAATTAAAAACCTATCGCTGTACCGCCCAAAGAAACACTTGTTTTGTTATATTTTGTAGGCGTTTTTTTCTTTTTCACTTTGATTGAAAAAATAACAGGTTCTAATGGTAATTCGTTCTTTGTTTCAAATTCACTAATTTTCATGACTTTGTCTAAACCTTTTGTAATTTCTCCAAAAACTGTAAAATCATGATCTAAACGAGGCTGTCCGCCATTTTTTAAATATTCAGCGCGTTGTTCTGCTGTAAATTTGATTCCTTTTTTAGTTTCCAAATCATCTAATTCTTTCGCTGTAATTTTTTTTCCTACAACAAAATAAATTTGATTGTAATAAGAAGCTTTTTCTTTATTTCCATCTCGACCAGCACCTAAAGCTCCCATTTTATGAAAAGCTTTCGGATTAAATTCTGGCGCTAAACGAATCGGTTTTTGCTCTGGATGTTCGGCTTCTCGCGCCAAAATAGGATCATCTAATTCGCCTCCTTGAATGACGAAATCTTTCACAACTCTGTTAAATTGTGCATTTGTATAAGTTCCTTTATTAATCTCACTCAAAATCAAATCGCGATGTTTGGGAGTGAAATCATATAACATTACATCAAATTTTCCGTAATTAGTTTTGAATTTTAAAGTATAGGTTTGCGCAGAAACAAAACTCGAAATTGAAAATCCAATTCCGAGAGCAATATTTTTTAATAATCGATGATTCATTGTAAATTTTCTTGTTCTAAAGATAACAACAAATATAGAAATCTGAATGATTTTAAGCTAAATTCATAATCATAATTAAACTTCCAACACCAATAATTACCCATAAAATAATCGCCATTAATAACGGTTTGTAGCCGATATTTTTCATCATTTTGAATGATAAACTTGTGCCGATTAAGAATAATGTAAGCGTAAGAGCAGCTTTAGATAGATCGATAATAATTGGACTAAATTGATGGACAAAAGGTACATAGGTATTCACACAAATAGCGATTAAAAATAGACCAATAAACCACGGAATATTAATTTTTGATGTGTTGTTTTTGAAAAACAATAAGGTTAAAAACGATAATGGAATAATCCAAAGTGCGCGAGCTAATTTCACTGTTGTAGCGATTTGTAAAGCTTCTTCTCCGTATTTACTTGCTGCTCCAACGACAGAACTTGTGTCGTGAATTGCGATAGCGCACCATAAACCAAATTCGTGTTGAGATAAGTTGAATAAATGTCCAAGCGGTGGGAAAATCAATAATGCAATTGAGTTTAATGTGAAAACTACTGCTAAAGCAACCGAAATTTGATTGGGTTTTGCTTTTGTAATTGGCGCGATTGCAGCGATTGCACTTCCTCCGCAAATTGCTGTTCCAGCGGAAATTAGGTAGCCTGTAGCTTTTTCAATTTTGAAGAGTTTGGTAAATAAAAATCCTAAAATCATCAACGTAGAAATACTTACAACGGTGAATACAATTCCTTCTTTTCCTGCTTGTATAGCCGAAAAAATATTCATTCCGAATCCTAAACCTACCACAGCAACTTTCAGTAAAGTGTTTGATACTTTTCGTGATTGTACTTCGTATGGATTTCCAAATATTTGCGCAACAACAAATCCTAAAACTAATGCGATAGGAGAGCTTATAAAAGGCATTAAACATAGAAATGCACAAATTAAAAAGATAACTTTTTGTGTAGTGAATTGTTGAAATAAGCCTTTTTCTGAATGTATAATTTTCATGATTTGAATAATTTTATGGTACAAATTTCTTGTACTTATTATTCAAAAAGAAATGATAAAAAGTAATCTATTATTACTTTAAGTTATAACTATTGCAAAAATTAATAAACAAATTCACCAATTTAGATTGATCACCTTCTGGAATGATAAAATTGAAATTACGTTCTATCACAAGGTTTTTAATGTCAATAATAGTTAAAGTTTGATTTTTAAGTTCTTGTAAAATAGATTGAATTGATAAAAACGCTAAAGCATCAGAATGTAACACATACGATTTTATACTTTCTGTACTTCCCAATTGAATTTCGATATTGAGTTCATTTAGCTTTATATTTTTCGATTTTAAAGCTAAATCAATGGTTTCTAAAGTTCCAGAACCAGGTTCCCGAAAAACCAACGGAATGTTCTTTAAATCATCTAATTTGATATTATTTTTGGTAAAAATAGAATGATTTTGACGAGAAACTAACACAATTTCATCTTTCATAAACGGAAAATAATGAAACGTTCTATTTTTGATTTGAGCTTCAATTAAACCGACATCGATTTTATGATTTCCTAATAATTCTTCAATTCTTTCCGAATTTTGAATCACCAAACTCAATTGAATTTCAGGAAATCTTTTTCGAAATTCTGCCAAAATAGGAGGTAATACATATTGCGCAATTGTCGTACTTGCACCTAAACGTAAAATTCCTTTTTGTTTTTCTTGTAATTGCCCAATTTCAAATTCCATTTTTTGATAAACAGAAAAAATTTCTTCTGTATATTTTAATAGAATTTCGCCAGCTTTGGTCAATTTTATTTTCGTTCCATTTCGCTCGAATAACTTAATGTTAAGATTTAATTCGATTTCTTTAATGTGTTTTGTAACAGCTGGTTGTGTTATATTTAATTCGTTTGCTGCTTTCGTGAAATTCAATCGTTTAGCAACCGTATCAAAAACTTTTAATCTAAAATCGAACATAAGAAATTATTGAAATAAACTTAAATTGTATTGCTTTACCAAATCCAAAATCATGTGATAACCAGCCGCAGAATTTCCATGTTCGTCGAGTGCAGGACTGAAAACGCCGATACCAATTTTATTTGGAACAGAAACGGTGATTCCGCCACCAACGCCTGATTTACTTGGTAATCCAACGGTGCGAGAATATTCGCCACTAAATTCATACATTCCGGCAGTCAGCATTTGAGATTGAATTAATTGTGAGATTTCTGGATTTCTATACGTTGTGTCACCATCAAAACGCGTACATTGATGCGCGAAGAAATACCCAATTTTAGCTAAATCTTCGGCAGTTACTTCGATAGAACATTGTTTAAAATAGTTGTTCAACTTTTCTTCATCACCTTCAATCAAGCCATTATTTTTCATCAAATAAAACATTCCACGATTTTTGTACCCCGTTTCTTTTTCAGAATTATAAACAGATTTACTGTAATCTATCGAATTATTTTTGGTGATATACCGAACCATTTCAAGGATTTTTTTGAAAGGAATTTCACCTTCACCCTCAATCATAGAAGTTGTTAAAATCGCACCAGCATTCATCATCGGATTAAGAGGTTTTCCTATTGTTTCAAGATTTGCGTAGTGATTAAATGGTTTATCCGTTCCGAAATAACCTATTTTAGAAAATACATTTTTTTCCCCTTTTTCCGTAACAGCAATCATTAATGCAATGATTTTTGAGATACTTTGAATCGTAAATTTTTGGTTGACATCGCCAACATTTATCACTTTACCATTTTCATTAACCACAGAAAAAGCAATTTTATCGGCTTGCATTTTTCCTAATTCTGGAATATAATCGGCAACTTTTCCTTCTTTGTAAAAAGCTTTATTTTTCTCAAGAATATCGTTTAATGTTTTTTCATTAATCTGTAAACTTTTCGAGCTATTTTTTGATGTATTCTGTCCATAAACCGTATGATTGATTGGATTAAAACATGTTAAGGTAAGGCTTAATAGTAATGTTGAGAATGTATATCGTTTCATTTTATTTGATGTAAAACACAAACTTAAAAAATATTTGGTTGATTCGCCGAGATAAAATAGTTTTATATAAAATGTAGAATCTAAAATTTATAAAAAAAATGAAATATTTCGTCCTATTGTTGTCTAGTTTGTCTTTTGCGCAAACCTATCAAGTGATTAATGAAGAAAATACGTCTGTTAGTTACCGGGGTTTGGCTTTTCAGGATGCAAAAACGTTTATTGTTTCTGGCTCAAAAAATACAATTGGTAAAACGACAGATGGAGGAAAAACATTTAGTTGGATTAATCCGAAAGTTGTAGAAAATAGAGATTTTAGAGATGTAGAGATTTTAGGAAAAGATAATTATTTAGCTTTAGGAATTGATTCTCCTGCTTATATTTTGCAGACGAAAGATGGCGGAAAATCGTGGAATAAAGTGTATGAAAATAATGAAAAAGGTATTTTTTTAGATGCAATTTATGTGGATAAAACTTCGAAGAAAATTACGGTTTTAGGCGATCCAATGTCACCAGACAAACCATTTGTATTAACGTCTTCGATTACTGATCCGACTAAATGGGAAGTTGCAAAATCGCTTCATGGTCAACCTTTACGTCTAAAAAATCCGAAAGAAGCTTTTTTTGCTTCAAGTGGAAGTAATTTGTATGTAGATGCGAAACAAACCTTGATTGTTACAGGAGGAGAATTGTCGAATTTATACTATTATACACCAAAAGGTGGACAAATGTATGCGTTAGAAAAGACAAAAAGTTCTACTTCTGGAATTAATGGAATGGCTTATGACGCAACGAATAATGTTGGTTATTTGGTTGGTGGAGATTTTACAAAACCTGAAAATTCGAGCTTTAATTTCTATAAATTTAAACTATTAAATGGTAAAATAACCTTTCAAGATTCTTGGAAATATCCAGCAGGATATAAATCTGGTGTAACAATTATTTCAAAAGATAAAGTCTTGGTTTGTGGTTATTCTGGAGTGGATTATTCAGCAGATGGAGGACATAATTGGACAAATCTTACACAAGATAGTTACAATACGTGTACAGTTTCACCAGATAAGAAATATGTGATTTTGGTGGGAAATAAAGGAAAGATTGGAAAAATTACGTTATAAAGATTTTCTAAAATTAAAATTAGATTAGAAATTGATTTTCAGTTTTATAAATACTAGGTTCTTTGTAAATTTGAATAACCTAATACAATTCATAGTAAAGGGTGGTTAGTAGTTTTTTTAGTAAAAGTTCAGATAAATTTTATCTGAACTTTTTTCGTTAAAATTATTCTTAAAGTTGAAAATTAATTCTTCCAATGATTTCATAATCTTTAACTTTAGTAAAATTCAATCTAAAAAATATTCAAAATGAAAAGAAGTGCAAAAGCAGTTTGGAATGGTTCGGTTACAGAAGGATCAGGAACATTAACCACACAAAGTACTGTATTAGACAATACACAATATTCGTTCAAAAGTCGATTTGAAGAAGGAGTAGGAACAAATCCGGAAGAACTTTTGGCAGCGGCTCATGCAGGTTGTTTTACAATGAAAACATCAGGTTTATTGGGAGAAGCGGGATATACAGCAGAAAAATTAGAAACCGATTGTAAAATTGTTTTTGAAGGAGGAAAAGTTGTTCGCTCAGAATTAAGTTTAACGGCAAAAATTCCTTCGATTACAGATGAAGAATTTCAGAAAATAGCAAAAGAAGCAGAAGAAACTTGTCCGATAAGTGTTTCATTTAGTTTCGAAAAAGTATTGGTTTCGGCAGTTTTAGTATAATAAATGTTAGAATCAAAAGAAAAAATCCAACAAGTAACTTGTTGGATTTTTTTGTTATTTCAAAACTGGAATTTCGATATAAGAATCGTGATAAATTCGTTGTGTTTGTTTCAAGAAATCTTTCGCAGTTGCTTCGTAAACATTCATAAATTGTTGCGGATTTCGGTCGGCTAAAGGAAACCATGTATTCTGAACTTGAATCATGATACGATGTCCTTTCTTGAAAGTATGTCCAACATCTGGCATAGCATACGTCACATTTATTTTCTGATTAGGAACCATTGCTTCGGGCTTTTCAAAACTATTGCGGTACTTTCCTCGCATAATTTCGGCACGAATCAAATTTTGATATCCAGCCATCAATTTTCCGTTATATTTTGGTGTATCTTCAGGGAAAACATCAATCAATTTTACCACATAATCAGCATCTGTTCCTGTCGATGAAACAAATAAATGATTGATAATTGGACCTGTAATCGTCATATCTTCCGTTAAAATATCAGTTTGATAAACCATAACATCAGGACGAGTTGACGCAAATCGTTGATCATCGACCATATATTCTCGCGGACGACTTTCTAAAACACCACCTTGATACGGAACTGGATTATTTGGATCTGCTACATATTCATCAAAACTTGTATTATTAGTCTGTTGAAAAGATATTTTTCCGTTGGCTTGTAAATACATTTTCTGCGTTGACACATTCTTTGGAGGCCAAGTATCAAAATGTTTCCACTCGTTAGAACCTGTGATAAAAACTTGCGCTTCTGTTGGTTTGAAATTTCCTTTGTCTTTTAAATAATAATTGAAAAAAGGTAACTCAATTTGTTGTTGATAATATTCACCTGTTGGCGTTCCAAACTGCATATCACCAAATGTATCGGCTTTAGAGCGAACCCAACCACCATGAAACCAAGGTCCAGCTACCAAAATATTTGTTGCATTCGGATTTTGCTTTTCGATTGCTTTATAGGTTTCAAAAGCACCATAAACATCCTCTGCATCAAAGAAACCACCAACCGTCATCACAGCAGGTTTCACATTGGTAAGATGTGGCAAAGGATTTCTATCTTGCCAAAATTGATCATAATCAGGATGTGCAAACAAATCATTGTAGAATTTGATATTATCTTGAAAATATTTATCCTTCAATTCCTTTACAGATCCACCTTCTAAATAAAAACGGTAATTATCTTTGATTGGATATTCTAATGATTTTGGACCTTTATCTGGCGTAATTGGTTGCGGACGTTTTACACCAAATGACGACATAAATTTGAAAGAATCATTCAGAAATAATACACCATTGTGATGAAAATCGTCGCCTAAAAACCAATTCGTAACTGGTGCTTGTGGCGAAACAGCTTTCAAGGTTGGATGCGAATTAACTAAACTCATTGTTGAATAAAAACCAGGATAAGAAATTCCATAGATTCCAGCTTTTTGGTTGTAATTTTTCATGTTTTTTGCCAACCATTCCAATGTGTCGTACGTATCTGTACTTTCGTCAATCGCTTTTTTATTTTTCGTTTTATTAACAGGTCGTACATCTTCAAATTCACCCTCGCTCATCCATTTTCCTCTCACATCTTGGTACACGAAAATAAAACCTTCGCGCATTTCTGCAGGGAAATTTCCAAGCGATTTTTTATACTCATTTGCTCCATAAGGCGCTACGGTATAAGGTGTTCGATTAAGTAAAACAGGATATTTTTTGGTTTGATCTTTTGGCGTATAAATAGCCGTGAACAATTTCGTTCCATCTCGCATCGGAATCAATTGTTCGGTCTTTTCATAATGCTCTCTAACATAGGCAGAATCTGCTTTTGCAACTTGCGCATAGCTAATTCCACTCATCAAAATAAGACTAAGTAGAGTTGCTTTTTGAGTAAATTTTTTCACGTGTTTATCAATTTTACAATACTATAAATGTAAAAAACTTTTAAATTTTACACTTATAAATCGAATTATTTTCTACAAATGATTTCAATATCGATAAAGTTTTAATTATTTTTTATGAATTTGAAAATTCGAACACTTTTTTTGACTAAATTAGTTAGCCAAAATCAATTGAAATGAAGTTAACTGCAAAAGCAACAATTCAAATTCAGAAACCTAAAAATGAAGTTTTTGATGCGATTGTTAATCCAAATAAGATGAATCAATATTTTATCGCTTCTTCTACGGGTGCTATCGAAACTGGAAAAATTGTTGAATGGAAATTCCCTGAGTTTGATGATATTTTTCCTGTAATGGGAGGCGATTTAAAACAAGATGAATACATTTCGTTTGATTGGAGTGGCGGTGTTGATGATATGTTGGTGGAAATTTTTCTTGAAAAAGGAGAAAATGATTCGACAATTGTCAAAGTCATTGAACATGAAATGAATGATGATGAAGCTGGAATTAAGCAATTGATGGGACAAACAGAAGGTTGGGCTAATTTCTTGGCTTGTTTGAAAGCTTATCTCGAATATGGAATTAATTTGCGCAAAGGTGCTTTTGATTTTATGAAACCTTAAAAATGAACAAAAGACATACGTATGATCACAATCGAAACAATAATAAATGCTCCAATAGATCAAGTTTGGAAAGATTTTAATTCTCCTGAAGATATTGTAAAATGGAATCAAGCTTCTGATGATTGGCATTGTCCGAAAGCAGAAAATGATTTGCAAGTTGGTGGAAAATTAAAGAGTACGATGGCTGCGAAAGATGGCAGTTTTCAATTCGAATTTGAAGCTAAATATGATGAAATCATTCCAAATAAATTTATTCGTTATTACATCGCAGATGGTCGTAAGGTTGAAATTAATTTTCATGAAGAAAATAATTTAACCAAAATCACAGAAAAATTTGAACCAGAAAGTCAAAATCCTACTGAAATGCAACAACAAGGTTGGCAAGCTATTTTGAATAGTTTCAAAAATTATGTTGAATCAAATCGATAAAAATAGTAGAAGATGGAAGAAAATAAATCGAAAATTGGTCAAATGGTTTGGGCTGATTTAACTGTTGAAAATTCGACTGAATTAAAAGATTTTTACAAAGAAGTGATTGGTTGGGAAGTCAAAAATGTTGCGATGAAAGATGGCGAAGAAGAATACAATGATTATGCAATGATGTCTTCTCCAGAAAATGCGGCTGGTGGAGTTTGTACGAAACGTGGTATGAATAAAGGAATTCCTTCTCAATGGATTATGTACATTAGTGTAGAAAATGTTGCGGAAAGTTTACAAAAAGCGTTGGAAATGGGAGGGAAATCTATTCATGAGATTAAAAATAAAGAAGGAAATCTTCAATTTGCAATTGTAGAAGATCCTGCTGGAGCTGTTTTTGGATTAGCAAATGCTTAAAATATGAAAAAAGTATCGTTTACAGAAGTAATTTATGCGCAGCCTAAACATGTGCATAAAGTAATGATTGCGCCAGATTCGTATAAAATTTGGACGAAATCGTTTAGTGAAACTTCAGATTTTAAAGGAGATTGGTCCGAAGGTTCTCATGTTTATTTCACTTATGATACCGAGAAAGGTTCGGCAGCGATGATTGCTACAATAGATGAAAATATTATTGGAAAATCAATCAAAATGCGTCATATAGGAAAGCTGAATGAAGAAGGTCAAGAAATTTTTGATGGACCAGAAATTGATGCGTGGAAAAATACAGAAGAAACCTATAAAATGGAAGATGTAGAAGGTCACACACGATTAACCTGTTCGGTGGAGATAGATGATCAGGTTTTTCCAGAAACTCAAGTCAGAGAAATGTGGATAAATGCACTGCGCAAACTGAAAGAGATTTGCGAAGATTAATTATGATGACAGATAATTTCACAACTATTGATGAATATATTCTTGGGTTTGATCAAGCTAAACAGGAGATTTTAGAAAACGTAAGAAAAATTATTCATGAAGCTGTACCAAGAGCAATGGAAACGATTAATTATAAAATGCCAACATTTCGTTTGAATGGAAATGTGATTCATTTTGCGATGTTCAAAAATCATGTAGGGATTTATCCTGGAGCAGAAACAATCGAACATTTTAAAAATGATTTAACCGATTATAAAACATCAAAAGGTACAATACAACTTCCTTTGGATAAAGTTTTACCGAAGAAATTATTGAGAGAAATTGTGTTGTATAAAGTTAGTTTGATGAAAGATCAGAAAGCTGAAGAATGGACGAAATACAATGGTAATTGGGCAGAAGCGAATGAGAAAATTCAACAAGTTGTAAATGAAACGGAACTTGTAAAAGAGTTTAAATGGGGTGGAGATATTTATACGTTTAACAAGAAAAATGTGTTGGCATTTAGTGGTTTCAAAAATCATTTTGCGTTGTGGTTTCACAATGGCGTTTTCTTGAAAGATCAATATAAAGTTTTGGTGAATGCGAATGAAGAAAAAACGAAAGCTTTGCGTCAATGGAGATTTAATTCTGCCGATGAAATTGATGTCGAAAAAGTAAGAGAATATGTCTTAGAAGCGATTCAATTGGTGAAAGACGGAAAGGAAATAAAACCTCAAAAATCTGTACCAAAAGAAGTTGATGGGATTTTGAAAGAAACTCTAAATCAAAACAATAAATTATTTACTTCATTTAAAGCTTTAACTTCAGGAAGACAAAAAGAATACATCGAATATATTGATGAAGCAAAACAAGAGAAAACGAAAATTTCTCGCATCGAAAAAATAAAACCTATGATTTTAGAAGGAAAAGGTTTGAATGATAAATATCGAAAATAATGCAATATGAAGTCGCAAATTTAGAAGAATATTTAACGTCAATTCCAGTAGAAAGAAAAGAAGCTGTTGAGAAATTAATTAAAATTTTGGCAGATAAATTACCCACTGGTTTCGAGTTGCAGTTGAGCTATGGTCATCTTGGGTTTGTTGTACCGTTTTCACTTTATCCGAATGGTTATCATTGCGATCCGAAATCACCGTTGCCGTTTATCAATATTGCTTCTCAAAAGAATTTCATTGCGTTATATCACATGGGAATTTATATGGACAATAAATTGCTGAATTGGTTTGTTGATGAATATCCAAAATACTCAAAACGTAAATTAGATATGGGAAAAAGTTGTATTCGTTTCAAAAAAGTAGAGGATATTCCGTTTGAATTAATCGGAGAATTAGCGCAAAAAATTACGCCACAACAATGGATAGAAAATTATGAAAAAGTACTACTTAATCGAAAAAAATAAATCATGTCACAAATCGATAAATTTTTAAAAAAATTAGAAAAAAATAATAACCGCGAATGGTTTACAGAACATAAAGTTGAATTTGATACAGCGAAAGCTGAAGCAGATTCAATTTTCAATGTGATTTACCAAGAATTAAGTAAAAAGGAAGAATTAGAACCGCTTAAAATTTATAGAATTTATAGAGATGTTCGTTTTTCTCATGATAAAACTCCTTATAAAACTCATTTTTCTGCGCAAACAGGTCGCAAAAAGCCACTTAATAGAGGTGGGTATTATTTCCATATTCAACCGAATCATAATTTTATAGGTGTTGGTTTTTGGGGACCAGAGCGCGATGATTTGCTTCGTATTAGAAAAGATATTGAAGTTTCGGATGAATTAGCGAAGATTCTTCAATCCAAAACAATTATGAATGAGTTTGGAGAAATGCAAGGAGAAGAAGTGAAATCTGCTCCAAAAGGTTTTTCGAAAGATCATGAGCGAATTGAATTGTTGCGTAAAAAGCAATATTTATTTATCAAGAATTTCACGGATGAAGAAGTTTTAGCAAAAGATTTTCCGCAGAAAGTGGCGAAATCAATTCAGGTTCTTCAACCATTTTTGAATTATATGACAGAGGTTTTAACAACCGATGAAAATGGTCAACCATTATATTAAAAAAATAATCACAAAAAAACACTATATTATGGCTAAAGTACACGCTTACTTAAATTTTAACGGAGATTGCGAAAAGGCATTTCAGTTTTATGAAACTGTTTTTGAAACGCAAAATATTGGGATGTATAAAATGGTAGATATGCCGCCAAATCCAGAATTTCAGATTCCAGAAAGTGCAAAGGATAAAGTTTCGCATGTGGCATTGTTTATTAATGAAACAACAATGTTAATGGGTTCTGATATTATTGAAGAATTTGGACATCAATACAAAGCTGGAAATAATAATTACATTATGCTTGATGTTGATAATCCCGCAGAAGCGCATCAATTATATGATCGTCTTTCGGTAAATGCAAAATCGTTAGAAATGCCTTTGGCTGAGCAGTTTTTTGCTGAGCTTTATGCGTCTTTTATTGATCAATTTGGAACACCTTGGATGATTCATTTCGAAGGAAATAAAGCGCATTCGATGTAAAATATAGTTTAAGAATAAAACATAAAACCTCTCAACTTGAGAGGTTTTTGTTTACTATACATTTACGTTCGTTGCTTGTAACATAAGTTGATGAAGATCTGTATTTTTTACAAATGGCTTCAACAAATCACTTCCTGGTCCATACATAGCTAATTCTACATAATCGCCCGAGTGATCCATACTTATCCAACCTACATTGTTGTGTTTTTTCTGAATTTCAGAGAAAAATTTGAACGGAAGCTTTTTGAAATTATATAATCCTTCTTCTTTATCCAAACCTTTGTAAAAATCTAACATATGTTTTGCTTCATCATCAGTTAAACTAAAACCATTTGTTTCGACAATCCAATCTTTGATTTCTTGTATATTAAAATCTTCGTGAATTTCATTCAAAATATGTTCGTTGGTATATTTATAATTAACAATACTTTCAAATTTTTTGTTTACATCAGCTCCATAAATAGTTCCTGGATTTGCATTTCCGTGATCAGTTGTGATGATAACTAACGTATTTCCATCCTTTTCAGCAAAATCCATTACAGTTTTGATTGTTTCATCAAATGCAATTTGATCATTTATTAATCCTGCAACATCATTTGCATGTGCCGCCCAATCCACTTTTCCAGCTTCTACTTGCAATACAAAACCATTTTGATGATCTTTCAAATTATCAATCGCAACCTTAGTCATTTCGGCAAGTGTAGGAATAGATTTATTTTTTGAGAGATTTTTATGATCGATTGCGTAAGGAATTGCTCCAGTATTGAAAATACCTAATAGAGATTTATTGTTTTGAGATTTTCCTAATTCCTCCTTTGTTTTCGCAATTTGATAGCCTTTATTTTTATAAATAGCATACAAATCTTTCTTGTCTTCTCTTTTGGATGAATTAAAAAACTCATCACCACCACCTAATAAAACATCAATGCCAATTTCGGCATATTTTTCAGCTATCTCTGGTTCTGCATTTCTACTTGCAGAATTTATACAAAAACCAGCTGGAGTGGCATGAGTAATAGTAACTGTAGTCACACACCCTGTTCTTTTACCCGCTTTTTTGAACTTTTGCCAAATCGGAACATGATGTTCTCCATTCGTGCTAATATTTAATACGCCATTTTTCACACGAATTCCACCTCCAAAAGCTGAACTTGCAGCAGCTGAATCGGTAACAATAGAACTTGCAGAAGCGGTGTCCATTAAAGCTCTTTTTACTTTATTTTCTTCATAAAGATTTATCCAATTACCATTTTTTCCATGCAATTGTATGTTGTACAAATTAGCCATAGCAAGAGTTCCGGAACTCATTCCATCACTTATCATAAAAATAATATTCTTTGCAGAATTTGTAGAAAGATTAGGTTTGATTTTATTTTGAGCAAATAAATCGAAAGGATTTAGAATTAAGCCTGTAGAAATTAATGCCGATCCTCTAAGAAATTTACGTCTATCCATTTTATTATTTTTGTAAATGAATAGATTATTTCTGAGAAGTGTTTTAGCTTATTGTTAAATCTTATTAATGATACAATCTAAATCCTAATTTCAGGCATATATTGGCGTGTTTATCAAACAATGCATGTACAAGCTCTTCTTCGTCATCAATTTCTTTTGCTAAACAAAAATAATATTGATACCGGTAGTGCATTTGTATT
>NZ_DINY01000046.1:0-40287 GCF_002426075.1 Empedobacter sp. UBA5528
ACACAAAATTTTGGACAGTGTCCAAAAAAAGAGCCACTATAAAGTGGCTCTTTCTATATTAATTTGATTTTTTTATCAAAATTAGTTTTTTGGAGCTTGCCCAATTAAATCCATAAATTGATCTAACTTAGGTAAGATAATAATTTGTGTACGACGGTTTTTAGATTTTCCTTCCGCAGTAGCATTTGTAGTTAATGGGTTATATTCTCCACGTCCACCAGCTGTTAAACGTTTACCATCAACACCGTATTGGTTTTGTAATGCTTGTACAACAGAAGATGCACGTAAAGCAGATAAATCCCAGTTGTTACGGATGTTTGGTTTAGAAATTGGCACATTATCTGTGTTACCTTCAATCAATACATCGTAATCTTTATAATCGTTGATGATTTTCGCAATTTTACTTAAAGTTTCTCCTGCAGCAGGTGAAATTTCGTAGCTACCAGATTTGTACAACATGTTATCAGCTAACGAGATGTAAACAACACCTTTTAATACTTTAACATCAACATCTTTTGCTTCATTGCTAGATAAAGAACGCGTTAAGTTGTTTGTTAAAACCATATTCAAACTATCCGATTTGCTTTTCGCATCGATCAAATGTTTGATGTATTTGTTAGACTGATTGATTTCGTTCACTAATTCAGAAACGTTTTTAGAACCACCATTAATACAATTTTTCAATTGTTCTTGTAATTGTTTAATTTGATTTCTTTCACTCTGAACTGTGTTTTCATACTGACCTTGGTTAGATTCAAAATTAGCTAATTTAGCTTTCGCTACAGCCAATTCTGTTTGACATCCTTGGTTCTCAGAATAAGCAGAATTGAATTTATTTTGTAATTCATCATACTTTTTCTGACTAACACAACTAAATAAAGTTGAAGCAGCGATAACCGCTACTGGCAAAATTGAAACTTTCATAATTATTTTTTTTATTTCAGTTATACGAATATATGTTATTATTTTTTATTGCGAGTAAATATTCCGCAAAAACCATGCTGTAAAAACATAAAACTCCTACAATCATTTGGTTGTAGGAGTTTTAACGTGAATATTTTATTTCTATTGTATTAATCCTGAGGAATATACAAAACTTGACCTGGATAAATCTTATCTTCGTGTTTTAACATTGGTTTGTTTGCTTCGAAAATTTTTGGGTATTGCATTGGATCTCCGTAAACTTCTTTGGCAATTTTAGATAAAGAATCTCCACTTTTTACAGTGTACATTGTCTTAGATAAATCTGGAATTTCGATTTTCAAAGGTGTTTTCAATGTTAATTGATCTTCTACTCCTTCCACTCCATCAATGTTACCTGCTGTTGCTAAAATTTTTTGTTTCTCATTGATGTCCAATGCTTGTCCAGCTACTACAATTTTATCTCCATCAGCAGAAAAAGTTACTCCTGACAAATCAAATCCTTGTTTTGCAACTTGATCTTTTACTTTAGCTGCTTTTTCTTCTGGTGTTTCTGCACCTCCGAAGACTTTTTCTCCGGCATTTTTGATAAATGAAAATAATCCCATAACGAGTTGATTTTAATAATATTTATTTGTTGATATTTAGTAAATATATAATTTCTCTAACAATTATCGTGCAATTGATGAATATTTCTTTTTTAAATTTTCTGTAATCGAGCGTTGTTGCTGAATTTGACTTGTTAATTGATTAATTTTTGCGTCTAAACCTTTATCGTTCTCTTCGGCAGTTTGTATTTTTCCGCTCAATGTTACTACTTGATCTTCTATCGATCGCAAAGAGTTTTCTGTTTTTATCTTTTTCTTCATCAAGCCATCAGTTACTTTATCATTCGATTCTCTTTCCAATTGATTCACCACCAAATCCAATTTATCACCCAAAGCTTGCTTTTTACTTTCTAATTTCAATAAGGTGTTATTATTTTTTAGATATGATTTGATAGAATTTCCTTTTTTCAATTGTGCATCTGCATTTTCTTTAGTCAATCGAATCATATTTTCGTTGGCTAACCTCAACTCATTTCGCACACAACCTTGCTTCGTTTTAGTCGCTAAATCTTGTAGTTGAGCATAAATTTTATCAAACTCTGCCGAATTACTATTAAATGTCATTCCATTTTGATCAGTTAATGTATTAATCACGGTCGTTTTTCCGTTTTCTTCATCAACCAAACTAATCACAGATTTATAGACATCTTGCGAATTTTTGAATTTGATGTTACTCGCTTCGTGTTTTTTTAGAAAAGCAGAAGAACCTTCTTTGTTCGTTACCCAATTTTCCCACGATTTTACAATCAAATTCTGCGCACAATTATCCGTAGAAAAAGCAAAAGATTTCAATTCTTGTCCGTTCATTTCGTACTCAACTTCAAACAATCCTTCGTCAGATTGCGCATTAACATAAGCTGATGTTAACAAAGTTGTAATGGCTAAAAGTAATAGTTTCATCAAGTTGATAGTTTAAAATTATATTCACAATTATTTATCCAATTTACAAAATATCGGAGTTTAAGAAAAGATGTTGTACAGATTTTTTATAATGGTTAATTTTAACCAGAAATTAATCAAACCGCATGCAAACAAAAATTTTATTAATCTATACAGGAGGAACAATCGGAATGGCGAAAGATTATGGCGACCAATCCTTGAAACCTTTCAATTTTGATAATTTGTTAAAACAAATTCCAGAGTTAGGTCTTCTAGATTGTTCTTTCGATTATCATAGTTTCGATACGCCTATAGATTCGTCTGATATGAAACCTAAATATTGGATAGAAATTGCCGAAACCATTCAACAAAACTACGAAAACTATGATGGTTTTGTTGTTTTGCACGGAACAGATACAATGGCGTATACAGCTTCTGCAATGAGTTTTATGATTGATAACCTCGAGAAACCTGTCATTTTCACTGGTTCACAATTACCAATTGGAGATTTGCGCACAGATGCGAAAGAAAACTTAATTACTTCGATTCAATTGGCTTCGTTACGTAAAAATGACAAACCAATTATCAAGGAAGTTTGTGTGTATTTTGAATATAAATTGTTTCGTGCGAATAGAACAACTAAGATTAATGCAGAAAACTTTGATGCTTTCGAGTCGCCGAATTATCCAGTAATTGGAGTTTCCGGTGTTCATCTGGAAGTGAAAGAAGATTTATTGTTAAAAAATGTTGTTACGGATAAACTTTCGATCAACAAAAATCTAAATGCTGATGTTGGTGTCTTGAAGATTTTCCCTGGAATGAATCGTTCTTTTATCGAAAGTGTTTTAAACGCTCCGAACATGAAAGCTTTTATTATTGAGGCTTTCGGAACAGGAAATATTTTTACCGATAGTTGGTTTATTGAATTGCTGGAAGAAGTAACGAATAAAGGAGTTCATCTTATCATCAACACGCAATGTGCTGGCGGAATGGTAGAACTTGGACGTTATGCTACAAGTGATGCGTTACTAAATATGGGCGCAATTTCGAGTTATGATTTGACAATGGAAGCTGCAATTACCAAAGCCATTTATTTATTAGGTCAAAACCTTTCGAAAGAAGAATTCAAAACGCAATACGAAGCAAACTTGAAAGGTGAACTTCGCCATCATTTTTACAATGATTAAATCAAAATAATATAAAACGAAAAAAATCTCTACTTGGTAGAGATTTTTTTATGTTCTAAATTTTATTTCTTCCCCGACATTGAAGCGCCATCAGATTCTCTTAATTTGAAAAAGATGTAAGTTGATAAAATTGTCATCACGCCCATCGTCAAAAATGAATAACGAAAAGCTTGTACTTCCACTCCATTTACAAATCCTGCTTGTCTAAAAACACCTAAAATTAATGCAGCTACAGAAATTCCAAATGTTAGTGATAATTGTTGTGTAACCGATAATAAACTATTCCCTTCGCTGGATGTATTTTCGTCCAAATCTGCTAAAGACAAGGTATTCATCGCCGTAAATTGAATTGAACTAAAAAATCCATTCAAAACCATTAACGGAATGATATAATAAATTGGTGATTTCGATTCTAAAAAGAAAAACATACAAATGATTAATCCTAAAGTTATTGTATTGGAAATCAACATATTTCGATAACCAAATTTATTCACAATTGGCACAACAAACGATTTTGCAATAATGTTACTTGTTGCAGATGGAATCATAATTAATCCCGCTACAGTAGCCGAATATCCATAACCAACTTGCAATAAAAGCGGAATAAGAAAAGGTATTCCTCCAATTCCTAATCGTGTAATAAGATTTCCTATAATACCAATTCGCAAAGTTCTAATGTTAAACAAATTCAAATCGATTAAAGGATGTTGTTTATGTTTTGCATGATAAATATACAAACCAATCAAAAAGGCAGAAACTACAGTCAATGCCAATACAGTTTGCAGGCCAATCACACGAGAAGATGTCAATTCCATAATCAATGTTAAGACAGTAACTCCTCCACTAAAAAGAATCAAACCTCTGATATCAAATTTAAAAACTGGATGTTTAAAATCGGGGATCGCAAAAGTTGTCATCCAAAGTGCAATAATTCCGAATGGAATATTCACGATGAAAATCCAATGCCATGATAAAGTTTCAACCAAAATACCTCCAATTGTTGGTCCTAAAAGTGGTCCTATTAACCCTGGTATGGTGATAAAATTAATTACTTTTAATAATTCACTTTTTGGATAAGCATATAAAATTGCTAAACGTACAACAGGAACCATCATCGACCCTCCAATCGCTTGTATAACGCGTGAAATGACTAAAAAAGGTAAAGTTGTGGCAAATGCGCAAAGTGTGGATCCAAGTGTAAAAATCAGTATAGCAGATTGAAAAACTTTTTTCGTTCCGTATTTATCCGAAAGCCAACCACTCAAAGGAATTAACAAAGCGATTGTTAACGTATACGCAACAATAATCGACTGAATTTCTAAAGGCGATTTTCCTAATTCTTTTGCAATTGTAGGTAAAGATGTATTTAAAATTGTAGCGTCCAAAGCTTGCATAAAAATTGCCATCGCACCAAGCCATGGCAAAAACTTCAACATTTTTGGACTTAAAATATGATCTGAATTCATTCAAATTCCTATAGCAAATTCTATTCCTATTTTAACATTTCGAAAAATCATTGAAAAAGATTAAATTTGAACTATGTTTCTCAACGCGCATACACATCATTTATCCGATCAAACAGATGTTTTGGAACTGTATAATCAGTTTCCAAATGAGTTGAATAATGAAGCTAAATTATTTTCAATTGGGATTCATCCAGCTTACATCAAAACCTCATCAATAAAGGAAGAAATCGAAATTATTAATCAAACTATTTCGAATAAAAACTGTTTAGCAATCGGTGAAATTGGATTAGATAAATTGTGCGAAACAGATTTTGAATTACAAATCAACGTTTTTAAAAAACAGTTAGAAATTGCGATGCAATATCAACTTCCAGTCATTATACATTCGGTTCGTGCTTATCAAGAAATTTTACAGATTCGAAAACAAATGAAATTGACGATTCCGTTTATTTTTCATGGTTTCAATAAGAATGAACAGTTACTCAATCAAATTATTGCGCAAAATTGTTTTGCATCTTTTGGTAAAAATCTTCTATCAAACAAAAACTTACAAATTATATTTGCAAATCTTTCTGCGAATCAATTCTTTTTGGAGAATGATGCAAGCGAAATTTCTATTGAAGAAATTTATACTTTTGCAGCGGATTTGAGAAAAATTACAATCGAGGAATTACAACCTCAACAAGCGAAAAATTGGAAAGCAGTTTTCGGTTACGAAGTTCAATCATAATTAAAATACATTTCAATGGCAGTTTGGCAAGAAAGAGCTGAATTATTATTCAAAGAAGAAGGTTTAGAAATCCTAAAAAATTCGAACATTTTAGTTGTTGGTTTAGGTGGAGTTGGCTCTTTTGCCGCAGAATTTATCGCACGCGCAGGAGTTGGAAAAATGACAATTGTTGATGGTGATACTGTTGATATTACAAATATTAATCGACAATTACCCGCTTTACACTCAACTGTTGGAATGAACAAAGTAGACATCGTTGGCGATCGTTTAATGGACATTAATCCTGAATTAGAATTAACGCGTATCAACGAATTTTTGAGTCCAGAACGTACACACGAAATCGTCACACCAGATTTTGATTATGTGTTAGATTGCATCGATTCTGTTACACCAAAAATTAATTTGATTTTAGCTGCAAAACGCAAAAAAATTAAAGTAATCAGCAATATGGGCGCTGGAGGAAAATATTTGGCAAGCAAAGTACAAGTGCGTGATATTAGTAAAACAGATGTTTGTCCTTTGGCAAAAAATGTTAGAAAACGATTAAAAAAAGAAGGAATTAATAAAGGTGTAAAAGCTGTTTTTTCGACAGAAGTTCCTGATGAATCTTCGGTTAAATTAACGGATGGAAAAAATTATAAAAAATCGTTTTACGGAACTAATTCGTGGATGCCTGGTTTATTCGGGTTGCATGCGGCAGAAACGGTGATTCGACATTTATTAAAAAAAGATAAATAATTAAGTACTTTCTTAAAGATTTAATTAATTTAGTTGCGAATTAACAAAGAGACGAAAAAAATGAAAATCAATTACGATTATATCACATACGAGGATGTTTTGAGAGCACGTCAATTTATGTACGAGCAAGCGTTGGAACAGAATGCGACTAATTCGTTGTTGAACACTGCGAGAGATTTATTTGGAAACAGCAATTTCGAGATGTGTATCAAAATTTGTGAAGGTTTATTGGATGCGAAAGACCCAAAACAATTGTACGATGCTAAGAAATTAATTGCTTTATCATATTATAGTTTACAAGATTTTGAGAATGCGGATAATGCATTTTTCGATATCGCTCAAAACTCTGATAATTCAGACGATTGGTTTAATGTTGTCATTTCTGCAGCTTTAAATAAAAATATCGAACGTAGTAAAGAATCTTTTGGAATTGCATTAGAAAAATACACGAAATTTGGTCATCAACGTAATATGCCTTCAGTACAATTGATGTTGCATTATATGATTACGTTAGAAACTGTAAAAGAATACGTTTTGGCTTTGGAACAATGTAGAATGTTGGTACAAGTTTACGCTAAATTGAAAAAAACAGACGAAAAATTCTTAAGTTCTCGTGGTTTAGAACAAATCGAAAACTTTTTGGAAACTGCAAAACCAGTTTTGAAAAAAGCGAAAAAGAAAGAATTAACAGAAATCAAAAAAGAATTGGTTGAAGCCTTAGACGCAAACGGCGTAGAAAAAGTAGAAGCTTTTTTTGCTGAGTTTTAAGAAAATTATTTTTACGAGAAATATAAAATCCACTTCGAGAGAAGTGGATTTTTTGTTTTAATTATTTTCTTTGATAAAATTATAAATTTTCATTGTTAATTTTTGAGCTTCATCTGTAAGTTGATTAAAGTCTAAAAGAACATTCACTACAACTTGAGCAAATTGGACTTTTTCTTTTATTGTTCCACTCTCATTTTTATACATTTTATTTAGTCCTTCAATATGATTATCTATAAAAGTACCTATTGCAGTGTTAGGATTAAACTTTGCTTTATCCTTAAATTTTATACTTTCTTTATCTTTCGTTTTATCAATTAATTTTAAAGTTTCTAATAAAATTTCTTTAGTTAATAAATTTTCTATTTCTTTAGCTTGCAGACAATAATATTGATCTCCTAATTTTTGTTGAAGTTTAGTAAACCTTTCATATTTAGCGCCTGATTTAGCATTATCGCTATCTGTTAAAAGAAATAATTTACCACACAAACGCTCTACATTAATACCAGAAGTATCTAAAAAACTCCAATGTGTAATATTATTTCCTCCATATTCTACAAAAGAGTAATGAATATCTTCAAAATATTTTTTAGATTCTTTTGATAAACTTTCTTGATAAAGTTCTAAATACTTTCTGATATAAATTCTATCTGTTATTCCTTCTACCCAAATTGTACAATTCGTTAGAAAAACAGATGAATTTTTAACACCTAAATGTTCTAATAAAGTTATATCTGGATTATCAATATTATGTATAAAAAATTGTTCTTTTTCCTTAGTAAATTTGTAAACAGAAATTTCTTTATAATCTAATGTCATATCCAAAAAATGATTAGAATGAGTTGTAAAGAAATATTGAAACTCTTCAAAACCTTTCGTGTTCAATAAAGTTTCAATTAAAATACGTTGGAAACCTGGATGTAAATAAACATCAGGTTCTTCAATATAAATCTTAAGGTTTTTTCCTTTATTAAAAAATAAAGGATAAGTAAGAATAATAATTGCTTGTACGCCTTCCCCTAAATTATATATTGGTCTATCTTCTTCACCTTCGATATTAATGTAAACATCTTTTTCTTTTAATCTTGGAATAATGGTAATCTTCTTATTCTGGAAGAATGTTTGACTCAAAAATATTTCAAAATCTTTTACTAACTTTCTTTGCTCGTAATTTCCAAGTAATAATTCTTGAACATCATCATAAAAAGATAAACCTGTAAAAATAGATTTAATAGATTCATCTGTATTAAACTCAAGTTTCGCATCTTTAAAATAATCATTTTTTGTTCTTTCAAAATAAAAATCTTCTCTCGTAAATTCCTCATTTTGATAATTAATGCTTCTTAAACCACGAAGAATTGGAATATATATTGCTTTGTTTGAAAAATCTAATTTTAAAAGATTATTATTAAAATCAACTTTATTAAAATTATCCTTTAAAGATTTTAAATTATTATATATATCTTTATTAATTCCATGATAACTTGAATATTGTTTATTTAAATCAATTTTATTGTATTCATCGAACAAAATCACTAATTCTTCTTTATCATATTCATCTTTAATATAAAAATTATCTACATTAAGCCTATTATCAACTTCATATGGATAATTTATCTTCAGATTTTTTATATTAATTGATACTTCATCATAAATTTCGCTTAACTCAATTAATTTTAATTGAATTAGATTATATCTGATTTCTTCAATTGAGAACAAATCTCTCAAAAAACGACTTTTTCCAGAATTATTAGGTCCGATAAAAATGTTAATTTTAGAAAGATTATTCAAATTATTTTCCTCGCATTCTGTTTGATATTGTTTTGTTACATCAGTTTTAAGCTGTAAAGATTTAAACATAAAATTTCCTAATAGATTTCTACTAAAATACAATATTCTGTATACTTAATAAATTTCATTCTAAATTTTAAAATAATTTCAATTTTTTCAAACGTGTGTTTTTCAAAATAAATAATCTTTTTATAGCTTTATAACTATTTAATTAACACATGAGTCACGGAAAACTAAGAGAAGATCATAATTGCCAAAATTGTGGACATTACGTAGAAGAACATTATTGCAAACATTGCGGACAAGAAAATGTAGAAACACGTCAACCGTTTCACTTTTTATTTACTCACTTTATCGAAGATTTTGTTCATTACGATGGAAGTTTTTGGCAAACAATCAAAAAACTATTTTTGAAACCTGGAGTTTTAACCAAAGAATATTTGAGTGGTAAACGAAATAGTTCTGTTAATCCTGTTAAAATGTACATTTTTGTCAGTTTTGTAACGTTTTTCCTTATTTCTATATTTCCTTCTCATAAAACTGAATATAATGATAGTTCCAATGAACCTATATCAATAGAAAATACTGAAAAAATTCAAAAAGCACTTAATGCTACAATAGACACTTTACAGAACAAAGGATTGACAACTGTCGAGCAAAGTGCAAAAATAAAATCTGAAGTTGAAAAAAATAAAAATGCAAACTCTTTAGAAGATTTGAACGAGGAATCTATTGAAAACTTGCAATCTAAAGTAAAAAATAACGTTCCAATATTATCTCCCTTTATTGAAAAATACCAAGAGTTGAGAAAAAGAAAGGTTTCTGACGATCAATTAGGAGAAGCTATTGTTGAGAAATCTTTGCATGTCATTCCGAAAGTTTTGTTTGTATACATGCCTTTGTTTGCTTTCTTCTTATGGATTTTTTACAACAAAAAGAAATGGTGGTATTTTGATCACGGAATTTTTACACTGCATTATTTTACGGTAATTCTTTTATCAATTTTGGTAATTTTTCTTTTGAATAAACTTTCAAATTATATTGATAGTAATGCTGTATCAGCCATAATAGCTTTGATTAATACATTGATTGTTTTATATATTATTGTTTACTTTTTCCTTGCGTTGAAAAAACTCTATAACCAAGGATTTATCATTACAACAATTAAAGGTGCTATACTTTTAGGAATTAATACGTTTATTTTCTCAATAATTGTTATTGGAATTATTGTGTATTCATTTCTTCATGTTTAATCAAGATTATTAGGCAATCACGTATGATGTGTTCCTGAAACAAGTTCAGGATAACTTAAGTTGAACTCGTTTCAGCTTCGCATTAAATTTAGATTCCTTCTTTTGTCGGAATGACAAATTCAAAAAAATAACATAAAAAAAGCCTCGCAAATGCGAGGCTTTCTAACTTCTAATATCTAGATTCTAATTTCTATTTATTACGGTATTCATTCCAAGTTTTGATTTTTAAATCATCCATCGATAATTTTGTAAATGCATTAATGAAAGCCGAAGCTAAACGTGCATTTGTTACCAACGGAATATTGAAATCTACAGCTGTACGACGAATTTGATAATCGTTGTCTAATTCCGCTTTTGTTAAGTTTTTCGGAATGTTGATCACCATATCAATTTTCTTGTCATGTAAATAAGACATTACATTTGGCTCTTTTTTATCAGAAGGCCAGTAAACAAGCGTAGAATACACATCATTTTCTGTAAAAAATTTGTGCGTTCCTTCTGTTGCATAAATTTTGTAACCTTTTGCGATTAATTGTTTCGCAGGCTCTAATAAAGCAACTTTAGAAGCAATTGGTCCACCAGAAATTAAAACGGTTTTCTCAGGAATTTCATATCCAACAGATAACATTGATTTTAATAAAGCTTCTTCTGCTGTATCACCGATACACCCTACTTCTCCTGTCGAAGACATGTCAACTGATAAAACTGGGTCAGCTCCTGCTAAACGTGTAAATGAGAACTGAGAAGCTTTCACTCCTACATAATCTAAATCGTAAACGACTTCTGAATGTCCTTTTTCTACTTCTAATCCTAATAAAACTTTTGTTGCTTTTTCGATTAAATTATTTCCTGCAACTTTCGATACGAATGGAAACGAACGAGAAGCACGAATATTAGTTTCGATAACACGAACTGTATTATTTTTTGATAAAAACTGAATGTTCATTGGTCCAGAAATTTCGAAACGTTTTGCAATTTTCGCTGCAACTTTACGCATTTGACGAATTGTTTCGATGTACACTTTTTGTGGTGGATAATACATTGTTGCATCTCCTGAGTGAACTCCCGCAAATTCTACGTGTTCAGAAACTGCGTAATCTACAATTTCTCCATTTTGACAAACTGCATCCAACTCAATTTCTTTTGCTCCTTGTACGAATTCTGAAACTACAACTGGATAATCAGGAGAAACTTCTTTCGCTAATTTCAAGAAAGCATCTAGCTCATGTGTATTCGAAACTACGTTCATCGCAGCTCCAGATAAGACATAAGAAGGACGAATTAACACTGGGAAATTAACTTCTTCCACAAATTTGTGAATCGCTTCTAAAGAAGAAAGCTCTTTCCAACGTGGTTGATCGATTCCTAATTCATCTAATATTTCTGAGAATTTGTGACGATTTTCTGCATCATCAATTCTTAAAGGAGAAGTTCCTAAAATATTAATTGATTGATCGTACAATTTCATCGCTAAGTTATTCGGAATTTGACCTCCTGTCGAAATAATTGTTCCTTTAGGTTGTTCAAAATCTAAAATATCCATTACACGTTCAAAAGACAATTCTTCGAAGTATAAACGATCTGACTCATCATAATCTGTCGAAACCGTTTCTGGATTATAGTTGATGATAATTGTTTTGTAACCATTTTTTGATGCTGTATGCGCTGCATTTACAGAACACCAGTCAAACTCTACAGACGAACCAATACGATAAACTCCAGATCCTAAAATACAAACTGCTTTCTCAGTTTCTGGCTCCAAATCATTTTCAGTTCCGTGATAGGTTACATATAAATAATTTGTTTGTGCTGGGAATTCTGCTGCTAACGTATCAATTTGTTTTACAACAGGTTTAATTCCGAAGTTTTTACGTAATTCACGAACTGTTAATTCGTTTCTGTGTACGTTTTGATCTCCTTTTACTAAAACTGCAATTTGTTGATCCGAGAATCCTAATAATTTTGCACGTTTTACTAAATCTGCTTCAACTTGTTCAAATCTTTCTAATGCTTCAAATTCTTTTGATACATTAAAAATTCTTTCTAAACGTTGTAAAAACCATAAATCGATTTTTGTTAAATCGTGAATTTTTTCAATCGAATATCCCGCTTTGAAAGCTTCAGTAATCGCGTATAAACGCTCGTCATTTGGCTCAGCTAACCATGTATCCAACGATTCACCTTCTGGAATTTTGAATCCATTTGCTACGAAACCTCTATGTCCAATATCTAACATACGAACTCCTTTCTGAATTGCTTCTTCAAAAGAACGTCCAACTGCCATTACTTCTCCAACAGATTTCATTGCAGAACCAATGTTACGACGAACTCCGTAAAATTTATTTAAATCCCAACGAGGCAATTTCACTACACAGTAATCCAACGCTGGCTCGAACATCGCAGATGTCGTTTGCGTTACACTATTTTTTAACTCATCTAAAGAATAACCTAAAGCTAATTTAGCAGCCACGAAAGCTAAAGGATAACCTGTTGCTTTTGACGCCAAAGCTGACGAACGAGATAAGCGAGCGTTAACTTCGATTACACGATATTCTTCTGAAACAGTATCGAAAGCATATTGAATGTTACATTCTCCAACTACACCAAGATGGCGAATTGTGCGAATGGCAACTTCACGTAATTTATGATATTCTGAATTTGATAAAGTTTGAGAAGGTGCAATAACGATTGACTCTCCAGTATGAACTCCAATCGGATCGAAGTTCTCCATGTTACAAACTGTGATACAGTTATCGTAAGAATCACGAACTACTTCGTACTCAATTTCTTTCCATCCTTTTAATGACTCTTCCACTAAAACTTGAGAAGAATAATTGAATGCTTTTTCAACTAAATCTAATAATTCTTCTTCGTTATTTGCGAAACCAGAACCTAAACCTCCTAAAGCGTACGCCGCACGAATGATTAATGGGAAACCGATGCGTTTACCAGCTGCCATTGCGTCTTCTACAGTTTCTACTGCTTCTGAACGAGCAGTTAAAACACCAATTTGGTCTAATTTTTCGATGAAAATATCACGATCTTCCGTTGCTTCAATTACTGGAATTTGAGTTCCTAAAACCTCAACACCATATTTCTCGAATATATTTTCTTTATTTAATTCAACCGCACAGTTTAAAGCTGTTTGTCCTCCAAAGGCAACTAAAACTCCGTCTGGTTTTTCTTTTTTAATGACTTCTTCCACAAAGTAAGGCGTTACAGGTAAGAAGTAAACTTCGTCTGCAATTCCTTCAGAAGTTTGAACAGTTGCAATATTTGGATTAATTAAAACTGTTTTAATTCCTTCTTCTTTTAACGCTTTTAACGCTTGCGAACCAGAATAATCAAACTCACCAGCTTGACCAATTTTTAATGCTCCTGATCCTAATACTAATACTTTTTTAATATCTTTTTTTAACATCGTGATTCTGATTATGCGTTAGCGTTTTTATATTTTTTTACTTCTTCGATGAACTCATCAAATAAATATTCTGTATCAACTGGTCCTCCCATTGCTTCTGGGTGGAATTGAACTGTAAAAATTGGTTTTGATTCGTGACGAATTCCTTCACATGTTCCATCATTTAAGTTCGTAAAGAATGTTTTAAATCCTTCTGGTAATTTCGAATCATCTACTGCGAAACCGTGGTTTTGAGATGTAATGAAACATCTTTTTGTTCCTACTAATTGTACAGGTTGATTGTGCGAACGGTGTCCGTATTTTAATTTAAAAGTAGATGCACCAGCTGCTAAACTTACCAATTGATTTCCTAAACAAATTCCGAAAATTGGTTTATCTCCTTTCAAAGATTCTTTGATATTATTAATCGTAGGAACACATAAAGCTGGATCACCAGGTCCATTCGAGATAAATAATCCATCATATTCTAATGTTGAATAATCATAATCCCAAGGAACTCGAATTACCTCAACATCACGATTTACAAAACAACGGATGATGTTATTTTTCACTCCACAATCAATCAAAACAATTTTGACATCAGCACCTTCGTTGTAACGAATCACTTCTTTACAAGAAACTTGATCTACTAAATTATCTTCGTTCGGATCGTAATATGCGACATCTGTATCAGCTACAATTTTTCCTAAAGTAGAACCTTGCTCACGTAATTTTTTTGTAATCATACGTGTATCTACGCCATAAATACCAGGGATATTTTGACTTTCTAACCAAGCTCCTAATTTTTGAATAGCGTTCCAATGCGAATAATCATCAGCATAATAAGAAACAACCAAACCAGTTACTTGAATTTGGTTCGATTCCATCCAAGCTTCAATTTCATTAATCATTGCTTTATCATCTGGAACACCATAGTTTCCGATCATTGGAGCTGTCATCACCATAATCTGCCCTTTGTAAGAAGGGTCAGTCAAACTTTCATTATATCCAACCAAAGCTGTGTTGAATACTACTTCTCCTGCGGCAGAAGTATACGCACCGAAAGATTTTCCTTCGATTTCTAATCCGTCTTGGAATACTAATTTTACTGTCTTATCCATTGATGATAATGTTAATTTCAGTTTCTAAAGCTGATATGAATTTATCTATGTATTGTTTTGTTACTGTTAAAGGTGGCAATAAACGAATAACGTTTGTACCTGCGTAGCCTACAAAAATATTGTGTTTTGTAACTAAGTTGTTTTTTAATTCGCCGATTGGGAAATCAAACTCGATACCAATCATTGATCCTCGACCACGAACTTCTTTAATTTTTGGAAATTTATTTAATTGGATTCCAACATATTCTCCAATTTCTTTTGCATTTTCGATTAAGTTTTCTTGCTCAATCACATCTAAAACGGCCACAGCAGCAGCACAAGCTAAATGATTTCCTCCGAAAGTTGTTCCTAATAATCCGTAAGAAGCTTTAAATTCTGGAGAGATTAAAACTCCTCCGATTGGAAATCCATTCCCCATTCCTTTTGCCATCGTAATCAAATCTGCTTTGATACCAGAATGTTGATGTGCAAAGAATTTCCCTGAGCGTCCGTAACCACATTGAATTTCATCTGCAATTAAAACCACTCCATTTTCTGTACAAACTTTTCTTAATTCTTGTACAAACTCGTCAGAAGGTAAAATGATTCCTCCAACTCCTTGAATTGGTTCGTAAATTACCGCTGCAACATCTCCTCCAGCAATTACTTCTTTCACTTCATCAATGTTATATTCTACGAAAGATACTTTGTGATGAGAATTAAATGGAGCTACAATTTTTGGATTATCTGTTAGCGCAACTGTTCCTGAAGTTCGTCCATGAAACGCATCTTTGAACGCAATTACACGGTCTTTTCCTGTGTGAAAAGAGGCTAGTTTTACTGCATTTTCATTAGCTTCTGCTCCAGAGTTAATCAAGAATAAAGTATAATCTTCGTAACCTGATGCTTTACCTAATTTTTCTGCCAATTCTTGTTGAATCGGAATATTTACTGAGTTTGAATAAAACCCGATATTATTAATTTGTTCTGTTAATTTCTCAACATAATATGGATGCGAGTGACCGATAGAAATCACTGCGTGACCTCCATAAAGGTCCAAATATTCTTTTCCGTTTTCGTCCCAAAGAATACAATCTTTAGCTTTAACCGGAGTTACATTCATTAATGGATATACGTCAAATAGTTTCATTTAATAAGTTTTAAGTGATGAGTTTTGAGTAATGAGTTAAGCTATTGTTCTAATTTTATTTATTAATCCAATTAGCATTGCTTTAATTTCATTACACTCATCTGTTAATTTTGAATATTCTTCAATATTTATATAATTCAAATCTTTAGCTAGCAAAATAAAATATGTGACTTCATTCAAAGAGCCTAAAGAAATATTTAAAAATTGAGCAAAGTCTTTATTTGAGTTTCTTCCACAACCTTCTGCAATATTTGCTGGTATAGAAGATGATGCTCTTTTAATTTGAGAAATTAATCCAAATTGTTCTTCTTTTGGAAATTGATTTACAATTTTATATAAATCTAAAACCAAGAGATGTGAACGATTCCAAACTTGTAATTTTCTATAATCTTGCATACTCAAAACTTATAACTCAATACTCACAACTTTTTAAAACGCCACCGTTTTAAGATTAAGTCCTAAGTTTTCTTCCCAACCGAACATCAAGTTCATGTTTTCTACGGCTTGTCCAGAAGCTCCTTTTGTTAGATTATCGATGATAGAAGTGATTAACAATACATCGTCTTGTTTCTGGATATGTAAAAAACATTTGTTGGTATTTACGACTTGTTTCAATGCAATTGGTGCGTCAGAAACATGTGTAAAAGGTTCGTTTTTGTAATATTCGTTGAAGATATTTTTTGCTTCTTCTTCTGATAAATCAGATTTTAAATAAACACCTGCTAAAATTCCGCGCGCAAAATCTCCTCGCATTGGTAAGAAATATACTTTGTTATTGAAATCTTTTTCTAATTGATTCAATGTTTGGTAAATTTCTCCTTCGTGTTGATGCGTAAATTCTTTGTAGAAAGAAACGTTATTGTTTCGCCAACTAAAGTGCGTAGAAGCTGATAAACTTTGTCCAGCACCTGTAGAACCCGTTACAGCATTGATATGAATATCATTTTTGATTTCATTTTTCGCTGCCAATGGTAACAATGCTAATTGAATAGCTGTTGCAAAACAACCTGGATTTGCAATATTTTGAGCTGTTTTGATTGCTTCGCGATCTAATTCTGGTAAACCGTAAACAAACGTTCTATCTTCGAAAATGTGGTTCGCATTTAATCGAAAATCGTTACTCAAATCAATAATTTTTGTGTTGGCTGAGTATTTATTGTTCTGTAAAAACTCTGCCGATTTTCCGTGACCAAGGCATAAAAAAACGACATCAGCATTTTCGTCTATTTTATCCGAAAATAAGATGTCAGTTTCTCCAAACAAATCGTCGTGCACTTTGGTAACGGGGTTGCCTGCATTTGATGTACTGTACACAGACGAAATATTAACCATCGGATGATGTATCAATATTCTTAGCAGTTCGCCTGCTGTGTAGCCAGCACCTCCTACAATGCTTACGTTAATTTTGTTTGTCATTTGTTATGTTTTGCGCGTGTTTTTTTTAAGGTATAATACCTATACTATATTTCTAAAATAAAGTGGACTCGTTGGAATCCACTTTAAAGAATCAATTAATCGAAACTATGAACAATCTTTAATTGATTACCGAATATTTTGATGAAACCTCTTGCATCTCTACTGTCCCAAGCTTCGTTTTCTTCTCCATAAGTAGCGACTTTAGATTGCATCATATCATAAGGCGATTCTATTCCAATCATTGAAAAATGATAAGGATTTAATTGTACTTTCACTTTTCCTGTTACATGATTTTGAGAAGATTCTAAGAATGCTTCGATATCACGCATTACTGGATCCAAGTATTGTGCTTCGTGCAATAAGGTTCCGTACCAGTTTGATAACGAATCTTTGTGCAACAATTGCCATCTTGTAAGTGTATGTTTTTCTAATAAGTGGTGTGCTTTGATTAATAAATAAGCTGCTGGCGCTTCGAAACCTACACGTCCTTTGATACCTAAAATTGTATCTCCTACGTGGATGTCGCGACCAATTGCATATTCACCACCGATTTCGTTTAATTTTTGAATTAATGCAACTGGAGATAATTTTTCTCCATCTAAACCTACTGGAATACCTTTTTCAAATTCAATTTCGATAACAGATGGTTCTGTTCTTGATAATTGTGTTGGATAAGCTTCTTCTGGCAACGCTTGGTTAGATGTTAATGTTTCTACTCCACCAACAGATGTTCCCCAAATTCCTCTGTTAATAGAGTATTTAGCTTTTTCCCAACTATAGTTTACACCATTTGCTTGTAAATATTCTACCTCTTGTTGACGAGATAATTTTTCGTCGCGAATTGGTGTGATGATTTTAGATTGTGGTGAGATAACTGCAAAAGCAACATCAAAACGAATTTGATCATTTCCTGCTCCTGTAGATCCATGTACAATGTATTCTGCATCTACATCTTTTGCATACTGAGCAATTGCAATTGATTGGAACATACGTTCTGCACTTACTGATAATGGGTAAGTGTTATTTTTTAAGATGTTTCCGTAGATTAAGTAGCGAACACAATCGTTGTAATATTTGTCTGTAATATCAATTGTAACGTGTTTAGAAGATCCTAATTCGTAGGCACGTGCTTCGATATCTTTTAACTCTTCTGCCGAAAATCCACCAGTATTTACAATTACTGTATGCACTTCCATTCCTTGATCTTTTGTTAAGTTAACCAAACAGTACGATGTATCTAAACCTCCACTGTAAGCTAAAACTGCTTTGTTGCTCATTGTTTGTTTATTTGTTTATATTGGGAATAATTCTTCTTAATTCATTGGTAACCTCTTCTCGGCTACTCTCTTCTTTCATTACGATTAATACCGTATCGTCTCCAGCTATTGTTCCAATTATGGTATTGAAATGTGTGTTGTCAATCTCAAAAGCGATTCTGTTTGCATAACCTGGTTTTGTTTTGATAACTCCCAAATTTTTAGAGAAAATCAAACTTGCATTTTCGTTATGTGTAACGGTTGCTGTTGGAACAGCACTTTCTGTAAGGCGATAAATGTATTGTCCTGAACTATTAGGAACTTTTGAAACTTTCAATTCGCGCAAATCTCTCGATAAAGTGGCTTGAGTAACTGTGATCTCTAAATCGATTAATTTTTTTAATAATTCGTCTTGATTACTTATTTCTTGATCTGTTATTAAATCTTTTATAATCTGGAATCTGTATTTTTTATTACTCATTTTGAATATTTATTCGAAATTTTATGCAAATATACTCATTTTAGACAAAAAAAAACCTTAGTTCGTATATTTATTCATCTTCTTTTTTTGATTGATTTGCCAATGCGCGCTTAGCGTACTCGTCATCAAGGTTATCATAAACCAATCCTGTACAAATACAACGCTCACGATCATTTTCCATCAAGATGTGATAGTTTTTACAACTTTTACATCCATTCCAAAATTCATCCGATTGTGTTAATTCCGAAAATGTTACTGGCTTGTATCCTAATTTTGTGTTCATACGCATTACAGCTAAAGAAGTTGTAATACTAAAGATTTTTGATTTCGGGAATTTTGTACGTGACAATTCAAAAACAGCGTGTTTTATTTCGCGTCCAATTCCTGAACTCCTTAAATCTGTACGAACAATTAAACCTGAGTTTACGACGAATTTTTCTTCTTCGTACGTTTCTATGTAGCTAAACCCTGCTATTTGATCATCATCATCAAAAGCAATCACAGCATTTCCATTACGCATTTTGCGTTCAAGATAAACTGGATTTCGTTTAGCAATACCCGTTTTTCTCATACGAGCTGATTCTTCGTACCATTCGCACAACAATTCTGTGTACTTGGCATCATCTGCATTTGCTATTCTAACATACATAATTTAAGGGAAAGTCGATTAATAAAGAGGAATTGAGAAAAGATGACCTTTTGTCATCACACTTAAGTAAAATATGAGAACCAAAAGGTGTGCTTTCATTGCGAAAGCTACTCTCATAATTGAGAAGAACAATTTCAGTAATTTCTTCCATTAATCAACAAGATATTCAGTTATTATACTGAGATGCAAAGTTAAATATTATATTTTTGTATCACCAAAAAAAAGCAAACAAAATTTACATATTTATTAAAATGTTGAAAATTATTAAAATAGGAGGCGGAATTATCGATAACGAGCAAGACTTAGAACAATTCCTACAAACGTTTTCCGAAATTAAAGAACCTAAAATTTTGGTTCATGGAGGAGGAAAAGGTGCTTCGAAGATGTTAAATCAATTGGGAATCGAACCAAAAATGATCGAAGGTCGTCGCATTACAGACAAACCAACATTGGATGTTGTCACAGGATTATATGCTGGAAATTTGAACAAATCTATCGTTTCTAAATTACAAGAATTTGGATGCAATGCATTAGGATTATCTGGTGCAGATGGTAATGCAATCAAAGGTTCTAAGCGTCCTGTAAAAACTATTGATTATGGTTTTGTTGGAGATTTGAATCATGAAAGTGTCAACAAAGAATTATTTCAATTATTAATTGATAACAATATCACACCAGTAGTTTGTGCGATTACACATGATGGAAATGGACAATTGTTGAATACTAATGCAGATACTATTGCCTCTACAATTGCGGTTGCTATGTCACAAGAAAATGAAGTAGAATTAAATTTCTGTTTTGATAAAATTGGCGTACTTCGTTATGTAAATGATGACACAACATTGATTCCAAAAATTAACGAAACTTTATATTTGCAGTTAAAAGAAGAAGGTGTAATTTTCGAAGGAATGATTCCAAAATTAGACAATTCATTCAAAGTAATCAATGCGGGTGTAAAAAATGTATGTTTGGTGCACGCGCGCAACATTAACTCAGAGATTAAAACAATTTTATGTTAGAATTAACTGTTCTCAAAAAGAAAGCTGTCGATTTGTTGTGTCAATTAATCGAAACTCAATCTTTTTCGAGCGAAGAAGATAAAACGGCCGATATTATTTTCAAGTTTTTAACTGATCATGGTGCTACGGCTCATCGTCAGAATAACAATGTTTGGAGTATTCATCCAAATTTTGATGAGAACAAAAAAACAATTTTATTAAACTCTCATCACGACACTGTAAAATTTGGCTCTTCTTGGACATATGATCCATTAAAAGCTACAATCGAAGGTGATAAATTAGTAGGTTTAGGAAGTAACGATGCAGGAGCTTCTGCGGTAAGTTTATTAGCCACTTATATCAATTTTTTGAATGATGATTTACCATTTAATCTAATTGTCGCAATCACAGCTGAAGAAGAAAGTTCAGGGCAATTAAATGTTGCAAGTATTTTACCTAATTTACCAAAAATCGATTTGGGAATTGTAGGAGAACCTACGCAAATGGACATGGCAATTGCAGAACGTGGTTTGGTTGTAATGGACGTAATTGTAAAAGGAAAAACTGGACATGCTGCAAGAAACGAAGGTGTAAATGCAATTTACGAAGCGATTGATGTGATGAATTGGTTCAAAACGTATCAATTCGAAAGAGTTTCGGATATGTTAGGACCAGTTAAAATGACGGTTACACAAATTGAAGCAGGAAAGCAACACAATGTTGTGCCAGATGAATGTCGTTTGGTTGTAGATTGTCGTGTAAACGAATTGTACTCAAATCAAGAAGTTGTTGATATTATTTCAAGTTGTTTACCAAAAGCAGAAATTAAAGCACGTTCGTTGCGTTTAAATTCTTCACGTATTTCAGAAAATCATCCAATTGTACAAAAAGGAATCGAATTAGGTTGTACAACATATGGTTCGCCAACAATGTCGGATCAAGCAATGATGAATTTCGAAACGGTAAAAATGGGACCTGGAGATTCAGCTCGTTCTCATACACCAGACGAATATATTTATTTATCCGAAATAGAACATGGAATTGAACGATATACAAGTTTATTAAAAGATTTTACGTTTTAAATTAAGAATAAACTCTTATAATCGAAAAAGCATCTTCATACAATTGAAGATGCTTTTTAATTTTATCAAAACTGATAATTAAAACCTGCAAAACATAAAGATATGTTCTAAAAATTAAACACAAAAAAAGAGGCTAATTAATTTTAGCCTCTTTTTTTATATATGAAATTAAGTCTTACTCAATTTGCATTTTAACTGGAATGTTGAAATTCAACTTCGCAGCACGACCATCTTCTGTTTGAGCAGGTTTGATCGTTTTCCCTCTTTTTTGTTGACGTTGTGTAATACGCTCTAAAGCTTTTTTAGCTTCAGGACCTAACTTAGCATCACCCATTGGAGAAATTCCAACGATTCTACCTTCAGTGTCAATTTGGAAAGAAAGTTTAGCAGCTACTACACCAGATAAACCTTGACCAGCAGCGTCATTCGCAAAATCTTGCAACTCGTCTTGTAAATCTTGTGATAACTTTTTAGATAAACAGTCTGTTGCAGCTTGTTTACCTTTTGCAGCATCTTTCTCACAACCAGGATATACCGCCATTACAGCCGCTGTACGAGCAGTTACTGTAGATGGAGCTGCAGGTTCTGTACCTTTCCCTGGATTAGGAGTACTTGGTGTATCCTTTGGTGCTTCTTTTTTAGTATTTACTTCATTAGCACCTCCAGTTTGTGTTGTTGATTTTGGCCCTTCTCTATCTACTAAACCTAAATCTTTATCGGCCATTTCCTTTACTTCGACAATAGGCTCTTCTTTTTTAGGCTGAGCTTTAGGTTCTGGCATAACCACTCTAACCTGAGCTGTTTCTTCTTGATATCTTTGTTCTGGCTCTGGCTTTGGTGGCTCTGGTTCAACCACTTCTTCCTCTTTTGGAGGCTCAGGAATATTCAAATCCTCAAGCTGAACATCTACGACTACGTCTTCTGACTTTTTACTTTCAAACAAACCTGTTGCAGAAGCAATAAGACCAAAAGCTAAAATCGCAATTACTATAAATCCACGAATGAAAGCTTTCAATAATGTACTCTTCTCAGACATTCTCATGTCATAAGCTCCATACGCTTTATTTCTACCTTCAAATACAATCTCGTCTAAGGATTTTAGTTTGTTGTTATTTTCTGACATTTTAATTCTTTTAAATTTAACAATTAAACTAATTATTTACCTACTTTTTCGTCGAACACTTTTTGTTCAAAAGGTGCAACAGGTACGATTCCGTAACGAGTAGACTTTGTAATTTCCATTTCATCTAAGATAGTTACTAAATTATCATACGTAGCATCATCCATAGGTTTGATAATTACAGTAAACTTATCTTTATCTGCTCTACCTTGTGCTGCTGTAATAACATCACGAATTTTAGAGTAGTCAGTTTCATTTAGAGTTCCTCCGTTTAATCCTGCCTGATCTTGTTGATGCCAAAATAACTTATTATCCTTTCCAATTAAAATTGATATAGAATTATTCAATTTTATTTCTGGTTTATCAGTTGGATCTAATTTGTCAATTTTTGGAGGCATATTCAAGTTCATTACATTTGGTTTGATCGATGTCGCCGCAAACATAAAGAAAGTAATTAATAAGAAACCTAAATCAACCAAAGGAGCCATATCGACTTTCGTCGAATTCTTTTTGGAACGGACTTTCTTTCCGCCACCGTCATCGTGACTTTCTATTTGTGCCATTTTCTAATTTCTTAATAATTATTCTTGAGATGTAATTAACTGGAACTTATTCATATTTTTCATTTGCAATTGTTGAATCAAAGTTTTGAATTTTTTGTATTCAGATTTTTGATCACCTTTAATTGCTAAGAAAATATCTGGGTTCACTTCTTTTGCTTCAAATACCCAATCAATTAATTCTTGATTTTTGTTCGGTATCGTATCTAATGGAATACCTGGATGATATGATTGTTGTTTATCAGCAGACTGATTCAAATAATTTCTCATTTCATTCATTGGTACACCAAACTCTACTATGCTTTTGAATGCATTCTTTTCAGCATCTGTAAACTTTACTCCGTACTTATCACCCATTCTTTCTAATGTAGGAATACGATCTTTTTCTTCTAATCCGAATAAGAACTTACCTTCACCATCAATTTTAATGATCATCATATTTTCAGCAGCCATTTTTTGGTTCGAAACAGATGTTGGTGTTACGACAGGAACAACTTCAGGTTCTCTAAAGTTAGATGTCAAAATAAAGAAAGTTAACAAAAGCCAAGCCATGTCAGACATAGCTGTTAAGTCCATCGAAGGACCTCTTCTTTTTGGTTTTACTCTTGCCATTTTCTCTGTATTATTAATTAATATTCTAAATTGTTTGTTGTTTGATTTTGTCCTTATACTATCCTTCTAAGGCTTCGTCAATTGAATATTAATTGTGAGCAGAGAAAGATTGTTGGATACTCATTCCTACTTCGTCAATTTTGAATGTTAAATCATCAATTTTAGAAGTTAAAAAAGCATACATAATAATAGCGAATGCAGAAGCACCAATACCCATACCTGTATTAATTAAGGCTTCGGCAATACCTACTGATAATTGAGCTGCATCTGGAGATCCTCCTCCTTCACCTAATGCGAAGAATGCTTTAATCATCCCGATTACTGTACCCATTAAGGCAATTAACGTACCTACAGAAGCAATTGTAGAGATAATAGTCATGTTTTTCTCTAACGTTGGCATTTCTAATGTAGTCGCTTCTTCTAACGTTTTACCTAATTGAGCTAATTTTTGCTCTTTGTTTAACGTTGTGTCGTTTTCTAAAGCTTTGTAAGTTGTTAAACCTTCTTTAACTACGTTACCTACAGCTCCTTTTTGTTTGTCACATAATTCAATTGCTTTGTTAACTTCATTTTTGTTTAATAAAGCACGAATGTCATTTACAAACTTCTCAGCAGATCCAGTTCCTTTTGCTTTGTTTAAAGCGATAACACGGTCAATTGAGAAAACGATTACCATAAAGAAGAAAGACATTAAGAATGGAATAATCACCCCTCCTTTATGAATAATTCCTAAAAAGTTTAAAGGATTACCTTTTTCTACATCTCCTCCTTCGAAATTACCTTCTGCTCCAAATACAAACTTGAAGATCCCCATTGCGATTGCAATTAAAATGATCATAGTAATCACAGGGTTAAGACCTCCCTTTTTAGTTTTAGCTGGTACTGTTACATTCTTTTCCATTTACTAATTCTTTTAAATATTATGATTTTTATTAATGTGGGTGTAAATTAAGTGAAAATTTTTTAATTCTTCTAAATTTTTTACGTTGTTATCATATTAAATTTTCAATCTACTTGAAATCAATAGAATTTTTTACTGATTTGACAATTAAAAAATAATCAAAACAATATATCTAATATTAAACAATGTATAATTTTATTAAAATCAGCCTTCCCACAAAAAATAACCTATCGCAAATTTATTCAATAATTATACATATTTATATTTTTTTTTAAGAATTAAATTATTATTTTGACTTTTGCACTTCAATAATTATAAATGCTATGAAAGTTTGTATTGCCGAAAAACCTAGTGTTGCTAAAGATATCGCCAAAGTAATTGGTGCGAATCAAAAGCACGATGGATACTATGAAGGAAATGGATTTCAGGTCACTTGGACTTTCGGACACTTGTGTACATTAAAAGAACCGCAAGATTATACACCCGAGTGGAAAAGCTGGGATCTTAATTATTTGCCAATGATTCCGCAAAGTTTCGGAATTAAATTAATTGCAGATAAAGGTGTCTCGAAACAATTTCATATCATCGAAAAATTAGTCACGAACGATCAAGTCGACGAGATTATAAACTGTGGCGATGCTGGACAGGAAGGAGAATTGATACAACGTTGGGTTTTACTTAAAGCGCGTGCTAAAGCGCCAATGAAGCGTTTATGGATTTCTTCGTTGACAGAAGAAGCAATTAAAGAAGGTTTTGATAATTTGAAAGATGGAGAAAAATATTTCAATCTTTTTTCTGCAGGACAAGCGCGTGCAATTGGCGATTGGTTACTAGGAATGAACGCTACACGATTATTTACCAAAAAATTTGCGCCGCCAAAAACAGTTCTTTCTATTGGTCGTGTGCAAACACCTACATTAGCAATGATTGTACAGCGTCAAAAAGAAATCAATGCGTTTATTATTGAGGAATATTGGGAATTGAAAACGATTTTCAAAGAAGTAGAGTTTAATGCGACAATACCTCGTTTAAAATCTGAAGAAAAAGCCAAACAAGGTTTAGATTTCATCAAAAATCGAGAGTTTGAAATCATTGATTTCGATGTAAAAGAGGGTCGTGAAAAAAATCCTCGCCTATTCGATTTAACTGCTTTACAAGTAGAAGCGAATAAAAAATATGCGTTTTCGGCAGAAAATACCTTAAAATATATACAAAGTCTTTACGAGAAAAAATTTGTGACCTATCCTCGTGTTGATACCACTTATCTTTCGGAAGATATTCACCCTAAAGTTCCTGGAATTTTAAATAAATTAACCGCTTATCAAAATTTGATTGCTCCTTTGATGACGCAACCAATTCCGATGTCAAAAGCAGTTTTTGATAATACAAAAGTAACCGATCACCACGCTATTATTCCTACCGAAATCTTTCCACAAGGTTTATCGAACGAAGAAAAACGTATCTATGATTTGGTTGCACGACGTTTTATTGCTGTTTTTTATCCAGAATGTAAAGTTGCCAACACAACTGTCGAAGGAAAAGTTGAAAATAATGGAAAAGACGGTCAACTTTCTGCTATAAATTTTAAAGCAACGGGAAAACAAATTCTCGAAATGGGTTGGCGCGAAGTCTATGCAAAAGATAAAAAGGAAGACGAAAAAGATGAGGAAAAGATAATGCCGATTTTTGAGATTGGTGAAAAAGGTCCTCACGAACCATTTATTCACAAAGGAAAAACAACTCCGCCAAAACATTATACAGAAGCGACTCTATTACGAGGAATGGAAACTGCTGGACGACAAGTAGATGATGAAGAAATGCGCGAATTGATGAAAGAAAATGGAATTGGTCGACCTTCAACGCGTGCAAATATTATCGAGACCTTGTTTCGTAGAAAATACATCGAAAAGAAAAAACGTAATATTATCGCCACACAAACTGGTATTGATTTGATTGATACCATTCAAAATGAATTATTAAAATCTCCTGAATTGACAGGTGTTTGGGAACGAAAACTTCGTTTGATTGAAAAAGGTGAATACGAATTAGAACAATTTAAGCAAGAATTGATTGAAATGGTTTCGAAACTAACATTTGATGTAAAAAATAGTTACTTCAGACCAATCGCTTCTCATCAGAATTCAGTTCAAATAGCTGAAAAACCTAAAAAGGAACGTAAACCGAAAGAAGAAATTAATCTGGAAGATGCAACTTGTCCAAAATGTAAAACACATAAATTAGTCAAAGGAAAAGCCGCTTATGGTTGTGCAAACTTTGCAGCATGTGGATTCAAAATTCCGTTCGAGTTTATGGGTAAAAAATTAACTGATAAACAAATTTTGGATTTGTTAACCAAACAAAAAACTGGAAAAATGGCTGGCTTAATCAATCCTGAAAATGGAGAAAAAGTTACTGGTAAAGCTATTTTAGGAATGAATTTCGATTTAGAATTTGAAGAAATGTAAAAAAAATAAAGCGAGTTTCGAAATTCGAAACTCGCTAATTATATTTCTCTAACGTTTCTTTCAAAATTGTTTTGACTTTTTCTTTCAATTTTTTAGGTTCGATAATTGTAACTGAACGACTCATAGAAAGAATTTCGCTGATAAAATCTTCGGTCAAAAATAGTTCTAAACCAATTAAAACTTCATCGTTTTTAGTTTCTAAAATTTGTTGGGATTCGTGCAAAGGCAAAGATTCTAAATAGGCCGCTTGTTTTTTGGTCACAGAAAGCACTATTTTTTCTGGTTTTTCTGAACTTGGAACAATAATCCCGAACGAATATTTGTACTTATCATTGTAATTAAACTCGATATTATCATCAATTTTATCTCTAAGAATCAAAACTTTATTCATTCGTTCCAAACCAAAATTTTTGACAATTCCTTTATCATCCGCAATCAAATACCATCGGTTATTGTGCTCTCTAATTGCAATTGGAGAAACTTTACGAATCGTTTCTTTTTCCTCTCCAAATTTTTGATAATGAAATTCAATTTTCTTTTTTCCTTGAATTGCTTGTACAATATCTGGTAAAAATTCGGCGCGTTTTGGCTTTCTTTTTTCCAAATACACAATAGATTCGAGCGAATTTGTCAATTTCAAAGCAGAAAAACTATTAATTTCTTCTAAAGTTTTCAGAAATAAATCAGAGCTATAATCGTCTTGAATAATATAATATCCACGCTGACTGCGACTATACATTATATCAATTCCCAATATATTTCTGATTTCTTGAATATCGCGCTGTAATGTACGTTTAGAGAAATTAAACTCTAATGTATCATCATTAAGTTGAAGCATTTCAAATTCTCTTTCCAAAAAACGCTCTAAATCTTCATAAGAACAATATTTTTGTTGTGATAATTTACGAACAATATTGAAATAACGCGCGATATAACCTTGTTTTGACATTGAATTGGAAGTGTTTGAGCAAACTTAAGTTATCTGTAATTAAAAACAAAAAAAAGTAACATTTCATTACAAAATGTTACTTTTTCTTCATTAATAAAAATGAAATATTCGAAAAAACGGATTCTATTTTTTAGATTTTTTTACTTTTGTTTTTGCATCTTTCGTAGCTGCTTTTACATCTTGTACCGCCGCTTCTATTGTTGTTGTAGCTGAGTCTACCGTAGCTGCCGCTGAATCTACTACTACTTCTGATGTTATTTCAACTGGAGTTGTGCTATCTTCAACTTTCGCTGTTTCGATGAAATTAGAAAGTTTATCAACAATTTCTGCGTTAGAAGTTGGTTCATTCTTCACTTTTACGCTTAAGAAAATTGATGGTGCAGCATTATCTTGAATATAATTTGATTCGTTTTGATAAACTCCGTCATTTTTAACAGCTGTTGAATTTAAGTTTTCTGTTAACTCTTTTGCTACTTTAACTGTTTCGTTAAATGCAACATTTTGTTTAAAAACAACTGCGGCAACTTTATTTGTATTATCATCAGTTTTTTCAAAATTTAATGTCATGATTAACTCAGGTTTTAAACTATCGATGATTGATCTTTTCTCTTCATCTTTTAATCCTTTCGTTAAATCTTTCCATAAAAGAACCTGAACATTTTCTTTATTCAAAGATTCTAACTTTGTTTTAAATTCTGATGCGATATTTGTTCCTGATTCTACAGCGATATTATCTACAATATCTAAAATAACAACTTTTGGAGCATCTTCTACAACTTTATTTGTAATTTCTGTTGTAGGAACTTTTATTTCATTTTTTGTAGTAAAAGAGAAAGAAACTAACCCTATTGCTACGACTCCTAATACTTGCGTCAATTTTTTCATAATAAATGTGTTTTGTTTAAAAAATGATACTTTTTAAATAGTTAGTACATGAATAAGCTTTGCAGACACTGTTCCGAAAACTCTTAATTAATCCTAATAAATGTTATAGTTTTCTTAATTGACTTATTTTATAAGGGATTCAGAGGAGTTAAATTTATTATTTTTCAAAATTTAGAAAATATAAAACATAAAAAAAGCTCAAATAAGTTGAGCTTTTATATTATTTACATGCAGCAATTATCTGCACAAAATCATCATATTTTAATGAAGCACCACCAACAAGACCGCCGTCAATATCTGGTTGAGCAAAAATTTCGTTCGCATTCTGTGCATTTACACTTCCTCCGTACAAAATACTTGTATCATTCGCGACTTCTACGCCAAATTCATCATTCAAAACTTTACGAATAAATGCATGAATTTCTTGCGCTTGCTCTGGTGTAGCTGTTTTTCCAGTTCCAATTGCCCAAACTGGTTCGTAAGCAATAATCAAACGAGAAAGATCTTCTGGTTTTTGAGCAACTAAAGCATCCATTAATTGGGTTTTTACAACCTCAAAATGTTTCTCAGCTTCACGTTCTTCTAATTTTTCTCCTACACAAAGAATTGGATTAATTTGATGTTTAAAAGCTTGTTTTAATTTCTCAGCAATTACAATATCTGTTTCTCCTTGATATTCTCTACGCTCAGAATGCCCAATAATAGCGAAATCTAATCCGATACTATCCAATTGTTCTGCTGAAATATCTCCTGTATACGCTCCTTTTTCGTGAGCAGAAATATCTTGCGAAGAAATCTTAACATATTGCTCATCTACAGCTTCTAACAATGTTTGTAAATAAATAGAAGAAGGCGCAATTATAACTTGTGCAATTGGATGATTATCTGCCACCCAAGCATTAAGGTTTGTTGCTAAATGAATTGCTTCTTCATAATTTAAGTTCATTTTCCAGTTTCCTGCTACTATTCTATCACGCATAAAAAAGTGTATTTTATTTGATTTTGGTTTTAATATTTATTGCAAGATAATTATTTCTTGCGAAATTATACCTGATTTATTTTATGCGAACGCGCGGATCTAGAATTCCGTAAAGTATATCAACCAGAATATTAATTACAATAAACATCACCGCAATAACTAAAACAGCTCCCATCACAATTGGTAAATCTAATGTATTCAATGCATTTACGATTTCTTTTCCTAAACCATTCCAACCAAAAACAAATTCCACAAAAACCGATCCTGCCAACATCGACGCAAACCAACCCGAAATTGCTGTAACAACTGGATTAAGTGCATTTCGTAATGCATGTTTTGTAATCACCGTTTTTCTAGAAAGTCCTTTTGCAAAAGCTGTTCGGATATAATCTTGGTTCAAAACTTCTAACAACGAATTTCGTGTTAATTGCGTAAAAACCGCTAACGGACGCGAACCTAATGTAATTGCTGGAAGAATTAAATTTTTCAACATCAAATGTTTTCCTTCTCCCAAATCATCCACTTCATATAGACTTCCAATCATATTCAGCCCTGTAATATCGTGCATCAAAAAAGCAAAAATATAGGCAATGATAATTGCCGAAAAGAAAGACGGAATACTCATACCAAAGCTTGTTACGACCAACAAAACTCTGTCAATCCATGTATCTTTCATCAAAGCAGAAACAATTCCCAACGCAACACCAATTATCGTTGCAATAATGATGGCTGCAATTGCCAAAACCATTGTATTTGGTAAAGTTTCTCCAATAATTGTACTGACGCTTTTTCCTTGTTTTTGAAAAGATTCACGCAAATAAGGCGTTTTCAAAACCATTTCATTTGTTCCGAAATCTATCAATTTTGTGTAATTGTATTTATCAGAACTTAATGAAGTATATGTTGTATTGTTTTCGTCAATATTATGAAAAGAAATCGGTGACAAATCATTAATATAAAACGCATATTGTTTCCATAAAGGTTGATCTAAACCTAAGTTTTTTCGAATTTGAGCCAATTGCTCTGGATCTTCTTTTTGATCAAGCATCATACGCGCAGGGTCTCCAGGAAGTACCGAAAACAATAGAAAAACTACACTTACTACACCAAAAAGTGTCAAAAATCCGTAGAAAATTTTATTTAAAATATAATTAATCACTTGTTAAAATAAATCTTCTAATTGATTAAGCGAAGGAAAATCATTGTCATGATATTTCGCTTTCACCGTTCCTTTTTCTAAAATCATCACACCTGGATTAGAGCGAATAATTGTTTTCATTGTTGTTTGATCCATAAAACAATTTTCAAGTTCCAAACCTTTAATCGGATTATTTGAAACCGAAACAACTCTATATCCTTTATATTTAGAAGCTTCTTTTCCTAAAATATTCAATTTTTCAATTTGCTTCTCATTTACCTTTTCAACAAAAGGAACAACAAAAACAATCGCTTTCGGAGCATTTAGAATCTCAGAAGTTTTATCAATGCCATTACAATCAAAACTAAAATCATGAATTGGAGGTTCGTACCCTTTTTTCTCGACAATAGTTCGTGTTTTATCCGCTTCAATTACCCAAGGCGTTCCGTGTTTGTACCATTTGTCATCAGCAATATATTGCGCATCATCAATTTCGACTACTTTACCATCAACACTGTTTTTCATCGTGTAAATCGTTTTATACGTTGTTGGTTTCAAACCTAACTCTTGCGGAGATTTCATTCCTTCAATCAAATTTTTGCCAACTGCATAAGATCTAAAATCGATAATTGGTAAATGATTAATTCCGATATAAGCAATAATTGCAGAACCTAAAATTGTTATAAAATTGATTACGTAATTCGCTTTTTCGACAAATAATGGTTTGATATATTTTTGACCAATCACTAAAATAATGATCAACACCAAAAGCACAACATCTTTGTAAAATGATGTCCAAGGTTCTAACTTTAGTGCATCACCAAAACATCCACAATCGGTTACTTTGTTGAAATAAGCTGAATAAAATGTCAAAAATGTAAAGAAAATAATCGTTAACAATAAAGCTATTGTTGTAAATCTTTTCCAAACGCCAAGCAATAATAAAACGCCTAAAACTATTTCAAAAAGTGAAAAGAAAGTTGCCAAAGGCAAACTCAAACCTTCTAAAAATGGAATGTTAAGAACTGTTGGCGAAAAATATTCTTCTAATTTGAAACTTAACCCAATTGGATCTACATTTTTTACAAATCCAGAAATTATAAAAATAACTCCAACTATAATTCGGGCAAATTGAACTAAATACCTCATGAAGCTTTCTTTTCGTTAATTAAAATCATTGCGAAAATCGAATAATTAATCATATCCAAATAATTTGCATCTAAACCTTCAGACACAATTGTTTTTCCTTTATTATCTTCGATACTTTTTGTGCGCAAAACTTTCTGATAAATTAAATCTGTGATCGAACTTACACGCATATCTCTCCAAGCTTCACCGTAATCATGATTTTTTTTCATCATCAAATCGTGCGCAATTGTTGCATATTTATCATAAAATTCGATAGCTTGTTCGTCTGTCAAATCTGGCTGATCTGCAAAACCAAGTTCCAACTGAATCAATGCCATAATCGAATAATTAACGATTGCCACAAATTCTCCTTCTTCGTCTTCATCAACCAAACGCTCCGCTGCTTCTTGCAACGTACGAATACGGTTTACCTTGATAAAAATTTGATCTGTTAAAGACGGCAAACGCAGTACACGCCAAGCTGGACCGTAATCTTGTAATTTTTTTGTATATAAATCTCGACAAACAGAGATGATTTCTTTAAATTGAATTGAGGTATTTTTCATAATTTCGTTTCGATTTCAAAAATAATTGAAATTGCTTAAAGAACTTCTAAGATATGACAATTAATTGTAATGGTCGTTTGATTGATTTGAACGAGCCTAAAATTATGGGAATTTTGAATACAACGCCAAACTCTTTTTACGATGGTGGCAGTAATCAATCGATGAATTTGATTTTAGAAAAAGTTGAAAAACACTTGTCCGAAGGTGCCGATATGATTGATGTTGGTGGTTATTCGACAAAACCTGGAGCAGAAAATATTTCGGAGCAGGAAGAAATTGATAGAACTGCACCAATTATCGAAAAAATTATTGAAGAATATCCAGAATTGATTATTTCGATTGATACTTTTCGAGGAAATGTTGCACGTGAAGCTGTAAAAGTTGGTGCTTCTATTATAAATGATGTTTCGGGTTGGGAGTTAGACGAAAATATGTTTGATGCAATCAAAGAACTTCGAGTTCCATACATTTTAATGCATATGAAAGGAACGCCAAAAACAATGCAAAATAATCCTGCATATGCAGATATTACGCTGGAAGTAAACGAATATTTTTCCAAAAAAATTGCGCAATTAAAAGCTGCAAAAGTGAATGATATTATTTTAGATCCTGGTTTTGGTTTTGCAAAAACATTGGATCATAATTATGAATTATTCAATAAAATGGAAGCTTTAGGTTTTGAAGGTTTTCCTTTGCTGATCGGAATTTCGAGAAAATCGATGATTTATAATTTATTCGAAACAACTCCGCAAGAAGCTTTAAACGGAACTTCTGTCCTGAATATGGTTGCGTTACAAAAAGGTGCAAAAATTTTGCGTGTGCACGATGTAAGAGAAGCAAAAGAAACCTTACAAATTTTCCAAAAATTGAATCAAAAATAAATAAGAAAGCCACTAAAAAGTGGCTTTTATTTTTAATCAATGATTTTACTATTTGGAAAGAAAACTTTGAACGTATCAACAATATTGATATCCGAAGTCAAAATTTGCCAATGTGAATCTTTCACAAATTCAAACACAACTTCGTTGTCGTATAAATTTTCATCCTCAATATTTACATGCAAATTATTTTCTTTTCTATCTCCAATAATCAACGCCTCCGTTACATGTTCCATTTTATAACACAAACTTTCTAACTGATCATATTCCACAAAAATTCCGTCTTGTTGATCAATCACTTCTTGCAATTCGAAAACCGAATATTCGTCCGTTTCACTTTCACCATCAACCCAAAGAATTTTCCAAAAATAATCCTGTATATCTTTTATTGGAGCAATCACCTCTTCCATTCGTTGAATTTGGTTTTCGTCTTCTCCGTAAATTTCTATTTTATAAGTTTCCATATCTATTACAAAATTAAAAAAGTAACTTCAAACGGAAGTTACTTTTTTACAATTTTATACTTTTTCTAACTCATGTTTCACACGTTTTTCAGATTTGATATCCATAACCTGAATCGATTCTTTGCTAAAAATCTTGAACGAATGTTCATGTTTTTCTAAGAGAAAATCATAAGGTCCTTTTGGTGCAATTAATTTCACTAAAACTGGCGCAGTTTCTAACGAGATAAACACAAGAGCTATAAAAATAGCTGCAGTCCCTAAAATTGGATTATTAACTGACAATTCGTCTAAAGCCTGCATACGTGCAGCAAAACCATTGTAATTCTCTTCGGTTGGTTTAGCCGCATCAATTTCTTTTTCTTTTGCAACATTCAATCGATCTAATTCTTTATTAATTTCAGCTAAACGAGGCGCAGATTGTTGAATATAAGTTTCGATTTCGGCAGCTTTTTGTTTTTTCAATTCTGCTTTTCGTTTCGCATTTGGTCCATAACCTTCGCGTCCAGTTGTTGTTTCAGTTTGTGTACCAACAACTTCTTTTTCCAACTCGGTAGAAGCTGAATTATACTCATTTCTTAATTTATCAATTTCTGCATAAATTTCTTTTCGTTCATTCGAAAAAGGCGTTCCCAATTCAGCATAACGCGCATCAATTCCTTTTTGTAATTCCGTTTTATTTCGATTGACAATAATATTTAATTGCTTGTTAATTTCTTTCTCGAAAATTTTTAATTCTAACGGTTTCGAAATCACAATACCTAATAAAATTGCAACCAAAATACGTGGCAAAGCAATAAAAAACTGACGAAAAAATCCACCTGACTTTTTCATTGATGTGACAATATATCGGTCAAGATTAAAAATCATTAATCCCCACAACAAACCAAAACCTGTTGCTGCATATATATTATCAAAAACAGTATTCAGCGCATATCCAGCAGACAAAGCCGCCAAAATTCCTGTAAATAATATGACACCTCCAATACCAACATGTTTGTTGATATCTGTTGGTGTTTTTTTCAAGAGTTCAAGACTACTCCCTGAACAGATGATTAAAAATTTCTGTAGTCCATTCATTTTGCAAATATAGTACTTTGTATAACATATTATTAAATATCGTGCCAAAAAAAGCTGACAATCAAATTGTCAGCTTATATTTTCAAAAAATTTACTTAAACAAAATTAAGCTTGTTTTTCGATTTTAATTCTCCATCCATAAGGATCTTCTGCTAATCCGTATTGAATATCTTTTAATTTCTTTTTCAATTGTAATGCAAAAGAATCTTCTTCAGCTAAAGTTGGTAATTGAGCACGCTCTTCACCAAATCCAACTGCATCGTATTGTGTAATTACAACAGCAGTTCCACATCCAAATACTTCTTTTAATTCTCCTGATTTGTAAGCATCATACAATTCTTGTACTTCTACAGGACGTACTTCTACTTCATATCCACTATCTTTTGCTAAAGTTAAAACAGAATCACGTGTTACTCCGTTCAAAATACGCTCAGACGTTGGCGCTGTTAAAATTTTATTTCCTATACGCACCATCACATTCATTGTTCCTGCTTCTTCAATGTATTTATGCTCGATAGAATCTGTCCAAATTACTTGATCATAACCATCTTTTTGAGCTTCAGAAGTTGGAAAGAAAGATCCAGCATAGTTTCCTCCACATTTTGCAAAACCAACACCTCCCTGAGCTGAACGACTATAATAATCAGCAATTTTTACTGATAAAGGTTTATCGTAATAATTAGGAGCATAAGCTAATAAAATAGCAAAAATATATTCGTTAGATGCCCTAGCAGAAACTGCTTCTTCTGTTGCGAACATTACTGGACGAATATATAATGACGTTCCGTAATCTTTTGGTACCCATTGACGATCGATATCAATAATAGCTTCTAAACCATCAATAAAAATTTCTTTCGGAATTTGAGGCATATTAAGACGTGCCGCAGATAAATTAAAACGCTCGAAGTTTTTCTCTGGACGGAAAATAAACACTTCTTCGTTATCATTTTTGTAGGCTTTCATTCCTTCAAAAATTGTTTGACCATAATGGAAAGACATCGCTGCTGGAGTCATTGAAATTGGTCCGTAAGGAACAATTTTTGGCTCATCCCATTTACCATCTTTGTAATGCGCGATCAACATGTGATCTGTAAACTCTTTCCCAAAAGTAGTAGAGTTAAAAACTGAATCGTTAAATTTTGATTCAGCAATTTTTTCTATAATCATTTTATGATATATTTTGTTTGTGCTTATCAAAGGTACATTTTATTTGCACTTTTTCATAATAAATATCATAACTTTCGACGATGAAAAGAATTATTCAAGAAACGGAAGATGGATCTAAAACTATCTATATTGAAGATTGGGATGAATCTTATCATTCTAAGCATGGCGCTGTACAAGAGGCTTTTCATGTATTTATAAAAAATGGATTTCATCATTTTACAGAAACAAAAAATCCTATAAAAATTATAGAAATTGGATTAGGTACGGGACTTAATTCTTTCATTACTTTGATGGAAGCTGAAAAACATAAAACTCCAGTGCAATATGTTGGAATTGAAAAATTTCCAGTTTCTGATGAAGAATTTGAATTGGTGAATTATTTCGAAAATGTTTTCAAACTTTATCCGGAATTTGAACATCGAAAAGAAGAGTTTTTAGATTATTATCAACAATTATTTCATTCAAATTGGGAAAATTGGCATAAAATTTCTCCTTATTATGAAATTAAGAAAGTAGAAGAAGATTTTTTCAATCTGAAAAATATCAACGAAAATAATTTTGATTTGGTTTATTTTGATGCGTTTGGTTCTCGTGTTCAACCAGAATTATGGGAAAAAGAATTGTTAGAAATTGTTGATTCTCTAACTAAAAAATCTGCCATTTTTACTACTTATGCAGCGAAAGGAACCATAAAAAGAGGATTGAAAGATTTGGGCTATATTGTACAAAAACGTCCTGGACCTCCAGGAAAACGTGAAATGATGGTTGGTTTGAAAGACTTTCCATTTGATAAATAATCTCCTTTATCATTAATTATAAAAATCGTAAATTTGCACCTGAAAACAATTTGATGTTTTCTACATTTTTTTATGACAAATTATATCGAATATAAATTTAAAGTTGCGGAAGTAGAGCCTTTTAATGAAATTATTATTGCAATGATTTCTGAATTACCTTTTGAAAGTTTTGTTGAAAACGGAGAAGGTTTTGATGCTTACATGCCAAAAACTGACGAAAATATTGACCAAGTAAAAGAAGTAATTGACTCTATTGAGAATATTGATTTTTCTTATACGCGTCAAGAAATTGAACAACAAAATTGGAATGCAACTTGGGAAGAAAATTTCACACCAATTTTAGTGAACGACCAATGTTTAATTCGTGCAGAATTTCACGAAACAGTTGAAAATATTCCGTACGAAATTATCATTCAACCAAAAATGTCTTTTGGGACTGGACACCACTCTACAACACACTTGATGGTAGAATATATCTTGGAAACTGAATTTACAGGAAAAGATATTTTGGACATGGGTTGTGGTACGTCAATTCTTGCAATTTTAGGAATGAAACGTGGTGCAAATTATGCAGAATGTATTGATATTGACGAGTGGGCTGTGGAGAATTCTATCGAAAATGGAAAACGAAATGGTGTTAGTTTAGATGCTAAAATGGGTGATAATTCACTTTTAGGAAGCAAACAATTTGACATTATTTTAGCGAATATCAACAAGAATATTTTGATCAGTCAAATTCCTTCTTACATCAACGTTTTGAATGAAAATGGAGATTTATTCTTAAGTGGATTAATGGAGCAAGATTTTGATGATATCTTAGCTTTCTGTACAGAAAATGGTTTGAAATTTGTGTCTAAAAAACAACGAAATGAGTGGATTGCGCTACATTTCAAAAAATAAAATGATATGACAAAATACGCAACGCAACCCATGTGGGAAACGGAAAAAGATTCGGCTGTTGATGTATTGGAACAGGAATCGCACAAATATCAAATTATTGTTTACAATGACGATGTGAATACTTTTGATTGGGTAATCGAGTCGTTGATTGATGTTTGTGAACACACGCCAGAGCAAGCGGAACAATGTTCAATTTTGATTCACTACAAAGGTAAATGCGAAGTCTTGACGGGTGAATTAGAAGATTTAAAACCTCGATGCACAGAGTTATTGAACCGAGGTTTGAGTGCAGAAATTATTTAGAATTTCTTAATAATCATATAAAGCAAAATCAGAATCGTCTAATGTTACATTGGACGATTTTTTGTTTTGATCACTCACTATATACGAATCATAGATCTTCTCGTAAACATGATTTTCTGTTTTTGTATCCACAACTTCTGTAGATTTTTCTGTAGAATTAATCACAAAAGGAGTTACAACCAATGCTAATAGCAATATACAAGCAGCAGCCCACCAAATATTGAAATGTACAACTTTTGTTTCTTTTTTATCAATAGTTTTCGATAAAATTGACTGTTCTAAATCGTCAAAATAATTAGTAGGGGTTGTATAATTTTCCTTTTGTTTTAAGCTTTTAAAATAAATTTCATCTTCTAAATTCTTAAAATAATTCTCTGGAACCTTAAAATTATTTTTTAATCCATTTTCTTTCATATCATTCATAAGACAAAAAAAAGTTAAAAAGGTTTAATCTTCATCCTCTAAAAATTCTTTAATTTTTGTAACTGCATGATGATAAGACGCCTTTAGCGCACCAACAGATGTTCCTGAAATTTCAGAAATTTGTTCATATTTCATTTCATCATAATATTTCATCATAAATACTACGCGCTGCTTTTCTGGCAAACTTGCAATCGCTTTTTGTAGTTTCAACTCAATTTCATCACCTGTAAAATACTCATCCGTAGATAAATCATCTGCAATATTCATCGAATAATCTTCAAACGAAACATTTTGTTCTTTAGCATTTTTATGAATAAAATTGATGGTTTCGTTATAAGTAATCCTAAAAATCCATGTCGATAATTTTGATTCATTTTTGAATGAATTCAAATTTTGATAGATTTTTATAAAAACATTTTGAGCAATATCATCTGCGTCTTCATGAATCAAAACCATACGACGAATTTGCCAATAAACTCTCTGATGATAATCTTTTACAAGAAGTTTAAAAGCCTGTTCCCAATCCTTATCTAAAATGTGATCTAATATTTTCTGATCCAATTAAGTAATATTAAGCTGTAAAGCTATTAAATTTCAAATGATAAACTTCTAATAATTTTGAACATAGTTTATATTTTATATTTTTTTTATGAAATCAAATCCATATTCCACATATACTTAAGTATGAACCTATCAATAAAAGTATATTTCTATTGAAAAATTTATTTGGGCATTCACTCGCTCTATTCCTCGTATTTATACAATCTCCCTCAATTATCTCTTAATAATTCAATAACAAGAAATGTAAATCGCTCGGTCGGGCTATCCGTTGCAATCTTTTGTAGAATAAAATTCTATTACAAGTAAGAAAATCCAATTTCTACAAAAGGATTTAGACTACTCTCCCTAACGCTGGTTGTAAGTTCTGAGTTAGTTGCAAAAAGGAAGCTTCCTTTTTATCAAGAAGAAGCTTCTAGTTGACTAATTAGAAGCTCTTGTTGGATGAAAGCAAGCTTCTTGTTTTATAAAACATAGTCTGGAGATGTGGTAGCTTACATTTTACTTTGTACATTTTACAAAAAAGTATACCCACAAAAAAAGCCTC
>NZ_DINY01000044.1:0-75451 GCF_002426075.1 Empedobacter sp. UBA5528
GTATCCGGATGATGTTTTGGACTTTATTAATGAGCTTTCTGATGAAAAGAAAGATGAGGTAATTGCGCAATTAGAAGACCAAGAACATGCCCGTGAAATTGTAGATCTTTTACGTTATGACGAAGATACGGCTGGAGGTTTGATGGGGAAAGAGTTGATAAAAGTCAACAAAGATTGGTCGGTAATTACAGCAGTAAAACAAATGCGAAAACAAGCTGAGGATTTAGAAGAGGTTTTCTCTATTTATGTTGTTGATGAAGATGAAAAATTACTTGGAACGTTGAGTTTAAAGCGTTTATTGACGACTTCTGCAAATACAAAAGTTGCTGATGTTTACAATGAAAAGATCCAATATGTAAAGACTTATTCAAAAGATATGGAGGTTGCAAAAGTAATCGAAAAATATGATTTGTATGAAGTGCCTGTTGTAGATGAATTAATGCGTTTGGTAGGTGTAATTACGGTGGATGATGTGATTGATGTTATTCGTGAAGAAGCTGAAGAAAATTATCAATTAGCAGCCGGGATTACTCAAAATGTCGATTCGGATGATAATATCTTAAAATTAACTCGTGCTCGTCTACCCTGGCTTTTATTGGCTTTGGTAGGTAGTTTTGTTGCTGTTAATGTGTCGCAAAGTTTTAGCGATGCGATGAATTTGTATCCGCAATTATTCTTTTTTACACCGCTTGTTGCCGCCATGGCAGGAAATGTTGGTGTGCAATCTTCTGCGATTATTGTGCAAGGTTTGGCGAATAGTAATATTTCGGGTTCTATTTGGAAAAGATTAGGAAAAGAAATGTTATTGGCTTTATTGAATAGTTCATTATTAGCTTTTGTACTTTTATTGGCGACGCATTTCTTGATGAGCGCAAGCTACGAAATTTCTTCAACCATTGTATTAGCTTTAGTAATTGTAATGATTTTAGCAAGTTTGATTGGGACATTTATTCCAATTATGTTGCATAAATATGGTGTTGATCCTGCTATTGCAACAGGTCCATTTATCACAACAAGTAATGATATCTTTGGTTTATTGATTTACTTTTCGATTGCGAAAATGATTTTAGGATTTTAAAAAAAATAAAATGAATACATTAAAAAATAATAGGAATTGCAACCCAAACATCTAACAATAATAGTCAAGCGATTGAAGATTTAGGAAAGTTATGGCATCAATTTTTTGCAGAAAATATTATTGCTAAAATTCCGAATGCGATAAGCTCTAATATTTATTCGGTTTTATACAGATTACGAAAGTGATTTTAGAGGAAAATATACGACAATTATTGGTTGCGAAGTTTCTTCTTTAGATGAAATTCCAGAAGGGATGGTTGGGCGAGAATTTGAGCCACAAACATTCAAAAAATATATTGCCAAAGGAGAATTGCATGAAGCAGTTGGAAAAACTTGGACAGAAATTTGGAATTATGATGCAAATCTAAATTGTACGTATAAATATGATTAAGAATTGTACACCGAAAAAGCTCAAAATCCTGCTGATGCCGAAATAGAGATTTATATTGGTGTGAAAGAATAGTAATTAGTACTGAGATACTAGAATTTTGATATTAGAAAATAATATTAATAAAATGAGCTGAAAAGTTTTACTTTCAGCTCATTTTTTATTTTGGATATTTTGTAGGATTCTATGCGCATTAAAGAACTGCATAAATAAAAAAGTTTTTTCTTCTTCATTAGTTTCAAAAAAAAACAAATAAGGAAAAGATCTAAAAGGTTTTGAATGCAAATTTCTATAGTTCACTTGATAGAAATGATTATTTCCAAAGTTTCCAAAACTTTTGTTAATTCAGCTAAATAAGATTTTGCCGCAGATGTAGAAAAGTTTGAATAATAAGAAAGAGCTTATTCAAAATCTTGGGCAGCTTCAGAACAAATTCTAATCTTATAAATCATATTTTTCGTGCAATTCTTTCAATACATCTTTTGCATTAAAGAAATTTTCTTTTAGCTCGTTAAGTCGATTATCCAAAATTTCTTTTTGTTCGTCACTTAATTCAAATTCAGTTTCTTGATTATGTTTATAAGTCAAAAAATCAATATAAGGCTCAACTTCTTCCAAAAGTGATTCAGGAAGTTGTTTCAATTTAGAATTCACTTGTTCAATAGTTGTTGCATTCATAATTATTAATTTTACAAAACAGTTGTCGCTCTAACAAAGTTACAAAAAGTATACCTTATTATATAATCAAGATTTTGTGTAATATTTCTGATTATTTTTTCAATAAAATCTTAAACTCAGTTCCGATTTCTTTGGATGATTTGGAAACAAATATTTTTCCTTTGTGGTAGTCTTCGATAATTCGTTTTGCTAATGATAATCCTAATCCCCAACCACGTTTTTTGGTTGTAAAGCCAGGTTGAAAAATCTTTTTCTGTAATTTGGTCGGAATTCCAGAACCTGTATCAGCAATAGAAATTTCAACAAATTTACCTTTCGTTTTTATATCGATATCCAAAACGCCTTTATTTTGCATGGCGTCAGCTGCATTTTTCATCAAATTTTCGATAACCCAACTATATAAAGAAGAATTAAGATTAATATTAAATTCTTCTACATCTGTAACAAAATTTACTTCAATTCCTTTGGAAATGCGTTGAGAAATATAATCCACTGTTTGTTTGGAAGTTGAAATAATATCAGTTTGTTTGAGTTCAGAAGTTGAACCAATTTTCGAGAAACGTTCGGCAATATGTTTCAATCGATTCACATCTTTTTCAATTTCTATAACCGAAGTTTGATCGATTTCTTCCAATTTCAATAATTCGACCCAACCCATTAAAGAAGAAAGTGGAGTTCCAATTTGATGCGCTGTTTCTTTTGCCATTCCGGCCCATAAATAACTTTTTTCGGTGTCACGAATTGTTTTGAAATACCAATATGAAAATCCAAAAAACAATAAAATCAATAAAATAATGATGAGTGGATAATATTGTAATTGATTAAGAAGTTTTGAATTTTTGAAATAAACATAATTTTTAGTTCCGATTAATTCAACATCAATTGTTTGTTCGGACGATTTCATTTTGTTGACATATTTTTTTAATTGAACCGAATCTTTTACGATCGATTCATCAATATTTTTGGTGTCTACAATAATGCCTTTTTCGTCTACAAGTGCAACAGGAATTGATTTGTTGTCTTCAATTAATTTGAATAGAAAATCTTGCGTTTTCGGATCTAAAAATTCGGATGAGCTTATCAACTCTAACGATCGCGCATAATTCTCTACACGTTTGTGTTCTTCACGTTTTAGCTCTTGTACAATTTTGTTACTCGACCATATTGTAATAGCGAAAATCACAAATATTATAAAGAATCCAATCCAACGTTTGTTTATTTTTTTTGTTAGAAAATTTCTCATCTAAATGTAAAATCTTTCTTAAATTTATATCAAATGTAATGATTATTTGATTATAATATATTTTTATGGCGAGATAAGATAAATATGATGAAAGTAATTTTTTTTAAAGCCTTAAATAGTTTATTTTTGTAGCTAAATCTCATAGAGAGTAAAATTTATGGATCGTTTTTCGTTTTTAAATGCCGCTCATTTAGAGTTTATAGGCGACTTATATGATCAATACGTCCAATATCCGGATAGTATTGAACCAAGTTGGAAAGCTTTTTTCCAAGGGTATGACTTTGCGAATGCAACATATGATGGAGAGCCATTATTTGCACCAGCAACACAAACAGCTCCTAACAGAGCTAGTCAAACAACGCAAGCAGTAGTTAATCCTGCAGTAGTATCTCAAGTTCCAGACAACGTACAGAAAGAATTTAAAGTCATCAATTTGATTGATGCTTACCGTACGCGTGGACACTTATTTACAAAGACTAACCCGGTTAGAGCGCGTAGAACTTTTGAACCTTCATTAGACATCAAGAACTTCGGTTTGACAGATGCCGATTTAGGATTGACATTCAATGCTGGTGAAATTTTAGGTATTGGTGGACCAATCACTTTACGTGAAATCATTGGACACTTAGAAAACATGTACTGCGAATCTATCGGAATCGAGTATATGTATGTAAGAGAACCTCAAAGAATTAATTGGATTCAGAATTGGTTAAACCAAAACTTGAATCAACCAAAATTATCTAAGGAGGAGAAAGAACGTGTTTTAGAAAAGTTGAATGAAGCAACTGCTTTTGAAAACTTTATGCACACGAAATATGTTGGACAAAAACGTTTCTCAGTAGAAGGAAATGAATCTTTGATTCCTGCTTTGGATACATTGATTAATCGTTCTGCAGATCACGGCGTACAAGAGGTTATCGTAGGGATGGCTCACCGTGGACGTTTGAATGTTTTGGCTAACATTTTTGGAAAATCATATTCTCAAATCTTTTCAGAATTCGAAGGAAAAGCTTTTGATACAGATTTAATGGCTGGTGATGTTAAATATCACATGGGATCATCTAATCAAATCAAAGCATTGAATGGAAAAGATATCCGAATCAATTTAGCACCAAATCCATCTCACTTAGAAACTGTAGATGCAGTTGTAGAAGGGATTACACGTGCAAAAGTTGAAGAAGATTACAAAGATGATTATTCTAAAATCATTCCAATCTTAATTCATGGTGATGCTGCTGTAGCTGGACAAGGAATCGTTTACGAGGTTGTTCAAATGGCAGGATTAGACGGATACAAAACAGGTGGAACAGTACACGTTGTGGTAAATAACCAAATTGGGTTTACAACAAACTACTTAGATGCGCGTACATCTACATATTGTACAGATGTTGCAAAAGTAACATTGTCTCCTGTAATGCATGTAAATTCTGATGATGTAGAAGCGGTAGTTCACGCTTTCCGTTTTGCAGCAGATTATCGTGCAGAATTCGGTTCTGATGTATTCATCGATTTATTAGGATACCGTAAATATGGACATAACGAAGGTGATGAACCAAAATTCACTCAACCTAAATTATATAACTTAATCGCTAAACATCCAAATCCTCGTGAAATTTACAAGGATAAATTATTAAAAGAAGGTGTAATTGGTGAAGAAATCGTTAAACAAAAAGAAGCTGAATTTAAGGCTTTATTAGAAACGAATTTCGAAGCTTCTAAAGAAATTGAGCGTAATCACATTTTCCCTTTCATGCCAGAAGAGTGGGAAGGATTTGAAATAGCTGATGATGCAAAAGTTTTTGAACAAGCAAATACTGCTTACGACGAAGCAAAATTAAAAGAAATTGCAAAAGCTGTTTCTACAGTTCCAGAAGGTAAAAAATTAATCAAAAAAGTTTCTCGTTTAATTGAAGGACGTGGAAAAATGATTGAGGAAGATAAAATCGACTGGGGATTAGGAGAAGCTTTAGCTTTCGGTTCTATCTTAACAGACGGACGTAACGTGCGTGTTTCTGGTGAAGATGTAGAACGCGGAACGTTCTCTCACCGTCATGCAGTTGTAAAAACTGAAGACACAGAAGAAGAAATTATCTTATTAAACCATATTAATGATGAGCAAGGTCAATTAAGAATCTACAACTCATTATTATCTGAATATGCAGTTTTAGGTTTCGATTATGGATATGCTATGGCAAATCCTAAAGCGTTAACTATTTGGGAAGCTCAATTTGGAGATTTTGTGAATGGAGCACAAATCGTAATCGACCAATATATTTCTGCAGCAGAAGATAAATGGAAATTACAAAACGGTTTAGTAATGTTATTACCTCATGGATACGAAGGGCAAGGAGCAGAGCACTCTTCAGCACGTTTAGAGCGTTTCTTACAAATGTGTGCTGGTAACAATATGTTTGTTGCTAATATCACAACTCCAGCTAATTTCTTCCACGCATTAAGAAGACAGGTTGTAACAGATTACCGCAAACCATTGGTTGTAATGTCTCCAAAATCATTATTACGTCATCCATCAGCAGTATCTTCATTAGCAGATTTCACAAATGGAGGTTTCCAAGAAATTATCGAAGATGTAACAGTAGATGTGAAAAAAGTGAAAAAAGTAGTTTTCTGTTCAGGAAAAATCTACTACGATTTAGACAAAAAACGCCAAGAATTAGGAGATAAAGAAACTGCAATTATTCGTTTAGAGCAATTATATCCTTTAAATGAAGAAAAAGTAGATGCTATCATCTCTAAATTTGGTAATGCTAAATTGGTTTGGGCACAAGAAGAACCAGAAAATATGGGAGCTTGGATGTATATCTTACGTAAATTAAGAAAATATCCATTCGACGTAGTTTCTCCAGCAGAAAGTGCTGCAACAGCGCCAGGTTCAAGCAAACGTTGGGCTGCAATTTACGAAGAGGTAATTAATAAAGTATTCAATTAAAAAATAAAGCTAATAGATATGTTAGAAATGAAAGTCCCATCACCAGGGGAATCAATCACAGAAGTAGAGATCGCTACGTGGTTAGTAAAAGACGGTGATTACGTAGAAAAAGACCAAGCAATTGCAGAGGTTGACTCAGATAAAGCAACATTAGAATTACCAGCAGAAGAAAGTGGAATTATCACTTTGAAAGCGGAAGAAGGTGATGTTGTAGAAGTAGGACAAGTTGTTTGTCTTATTGATACATCAGCTGCTAAACCAGAAGGAGGAAGCGCTCCAGCTGCAGAAGCACCAAAAGCTGAGGTTAAAGAAGAAGTAAAAGCTGCTCCAGCTCCAGTTGCTACACCAGCACCTGCTGCTCCAGCTGCAACTTACGCTACGGGAACTCCATCTCCAGCGGCTAAAAAAGTTTTAGACGAAAAAGGTATCGATGCTTCTCAAGTAAAAGGTTCAGGACGTGACGGACGTATCACTCAAGATGATGCAGCTCGTTTTACACCAGCAATGGGAACTTCTACTCAAGGAACTCGTGCTCAATCAGAGAAAAAATTATCATCATTACGTCGTAAAATTGCACAACGTTTAGTTTCTGTTAAAAATGAAACTGCAATGTTAACTACATTCAACGAAGTTGATATGTCTGCAATTTTTGCTTTACGTAACCAATATAAAGACGAATTCAAAGCTAAACACGGTGTTGGTTTAGGATTCATGTCTTTCTTTACAAAAGCAGTTACACGCGCATTAGAGTTATACCCAGACGTAAACTCTATGATTGACGGTGACTACCAAGTAAAATTTGACTTTGCTGACGTTTCTGTTGCAGTATCAGGACCAAAAGGTTTAATGGTGCCAGTTGTACGTAATGCAGAAAACTTAACTTTCCGTGGTGTTGAGCAATCTATCAAAGATTTAGCAATCAAAGTACGTGACGGAAAAATTTCTGTTGATGAAATGACAGGAGGTACATTTACAATCACTAATGGTGGTGTATTTGGATCTATGATGTCTACACCAATCATCAACCCACCTCAATCAGGTATCTTAGGAATGCACAATATCGTTGAGCGTCCAGTTGTTAAAAACGGACAAATTGTTATCGCTCCAATGATGTATGTTGCTTTATCTTATGACCACCGTATCATCGACGGACGCGAATCTGTAGGATTCTTAGTTGCTGTTAAAGAAGCGGTAGAAGATCCATTAAACGTATTAATGGGAGGTGACGCTAAAAGAGCTTTAGAATTGTAATACATAAAACATTCTAACAATCCATAAATTGAAAGCCATTCGAAAGAATGGCTTTTTTGGTTTATAAGTTGAGATTACCTAATTCTCCCTTCCTCTTCATTTACTTTATTCTCTTTCGAGATGGTTTTATTCAATCGGCCAAAATTATATTTAACACTAACTGATAGTTCTTGATAATCGACTAAAAATAGATTTTTAGAACTTATTTTATCATAATTCAGTGTTTCGCTAAATTTCATTTGTTTGAATAAATCATTGAAACGAATAGAAAAATCAAAGTTTTTGTATGATTTTGTCAATCCAAGATTAACGATAACTTGAGAATTTCGATCATAAATTCCTTCAGTTCGTTTGCTTAACCAATATCCATCAACCATAAAGTTGAAATCTTTTCCCAATTTGAAATTGTGATTAGAGTATAAATAGATATACGGAATCGATTTTTTTAACACAGCTTTTTCATCAATTATTTTACTATAAATTATAGCTAAACTAATTTGTGTTGACCAAAATTTATATTCGAATGGAACATCCAAAGCAACAGAAATGTTTTCTTCTTTTTCGAAATTAATCGTTGTAAATGTTGAAATATTTCTCACATCATTATAAATTAATGTATAATTCATCGGATTTTTACTTTGATAATACGTCACATTCATGTTCCATTTTTTTAATGAATAATTCGCTGAAAATGTGTCGGTGTAAGTAGGTAAAATATTAAAATTTCCACTGTATTCGATATAAGGACTTCCGTACAAATTCCCAGAAGAAAGATTGCTGTAATTCGGTCTGTCAATCGTACGTTTATAGTAAATTGTTAACGCATTTTTATTATCAAAAGTGTAATTAATTTCTGCATTCGGAAACCAATCGATGTATTTTTTATCAATATCCGAAAGTTGTTTTATTTCATCAAGACCTTTAGAATTAGTCGTTTCTGTTCTTAATCCAGCTTTATAATTCCATTTTTCATAATTTTTAGTGTATTGCAAATAGGCGGAAAGATTCAGTTCTTTGAAATTATAAAGAAATTCTTCTGATGATTGTTGAGGAAAAAATGTTTCATTATTCGTCTCAGATTTAGCGTGTGTAAAACGTCCTCCAAATTCAATTTTTTGATCAGATTCAAACTTTTTCTCTACATCAAATTTTCCTGCAAAAACCTTAAGACGATATTTTTGATAGCGCGATTGATTGTATTCGACATCATTCTCATTAATCTTATTATAAAAATCATATGTTGTTCCTGTATTATAAATCGTGTATTGTAATCCTGTTAAAATACTTGCGTCAATTGATTGAATATTTTTATTGTAATTCACCAAAGTATTCACAAAATTTCGATGATTTTCATTATCATTTAACGTTAAAATAGATTGATTTTCATTGTTTTCGGTATATTCTGTTTTGGTATCAAGCAAACCTTTATCTTTTCTAAAATTTGAATTAATAGCAAACGAAAAATAATCTCCAGATTCATTTAATTCCTGAAAAAAGCTTGTGTTTACAATAAAATGTGGACGTTTAGTTTGCGATTTTATGAAATAATTGGACTGAATATTTTTGTCTTTTATGCGATAATCGAATCCATTTCCTTCCCACGGATTTAGTTGATTATAAGATGCGTTCAGTTTAAATTCGCTTTTATTTTTACGAATTTGAAAAGTCGAATTGAAATAATTATTAAACTTTCTTTTGAAAGATAATGTTTCTTGCAAAGTCAATTTTAAACCTTCTTTTTTACTTTTCTTTAGATTAATTTTTACGATAGATTTTCCATTTGCTTCATATTTAGCAGAAGGGTTTTTGATAATTTCAATCGATTTTATGTCCTCAATTGCTAAACTCGAAATGGTAGAAAAATCAACTTGTTGATCGTCCAAATACAACAAAGGATTTCCTTTTCCAATAATCGTCAATGTTTCTTGATCTGCGCCTAACATGACGCTTGGTAATTTTGAAAATAATTCTTTAGTTGTAGCAAGTTTATTAAAATTTGAATTGGCGACATCAATATTATAATTGCCATTTTCTATTTTGAAAGTTTCTTTTTTTCCATTGATTATAACTTCATCAATTTGTACAGTTTCATCAATATTTAAGTGAAATGTTTTATTTTCGTTTAAATAAAAAGGTTCTTCATCTTGAATATTATTGTCATAAATAACAGAAATTAAATAGATTTTAGGTTCTAAATTTTCAAAGTTAAATTTAGAATTTTCAGTTTCAATTGTTTGAATAACATTTTGAAATTCATCGTATAAAATAACTTTTGCGTGAATTGTTTTTGACTCTTTTTCTGATGAAATATAGCCTGTAATCGAATATTTTTCTTGTGCAAAAGCAAAAGAGCTAATCAAAATGAGAATTAATTGTAGAAACTTCATAATAAAATTGTGTTGATTATTGTTTTACTTACATTTAGAGGAAGTAAAATTTTTGTTTGAACAATTTTAATTTATATTTTTAAATGTTTTTTATCAACTTGGTGTCAAATGATAATTGTTTACAATATTATTTAAATTAAAGAAATACAATATGTTACGTTTTATGATTTCGGGAAATAGGTTTCTTAAATTTATTATAGTTATTCTATTCATATTCAGTTCAGTAAATATGTTTGGAAAAACACAAAAAGATAAAGCTGAATTTTTGCGTCAAAAAAATAATGATTTGGTTGAAGAAAATCTTCGAATTATTGATTCAACGATTTCAACAGCTTATCGATTGAATGATAAAGTTGTGTTGAGTGAAGCTTATATCGAAAAAGGAAATTATTTTTTGGAGCAACGTAATTACAATAATGCATTGAAAAATTTCACCATTTCGAAACAACTATCAACTGAAATAAAAGATGATTTTACATTTTATTCTTCGCTTGTTGGAATTGCGAAAACAAAAGAAAACTTACATGAAATCAAGGAATCTATAGTGTTATACGAAACTTCTTTATCATATTTCGAAAAGCATAAACAGCAACCAAAATCGTTCAGCATTTATCTTTCCATTCTTGGGAAATTGTCTTATTTATATAGCAAAACAAATCATCTGAACAAAAGTGATTATTACAACAAAATTGAATTATCTGAAACGGTTGATACGGTAAATTATCAATATGCTTTGAAGAATAAAGGAATTATTGATTTCTACAAAAAAGATTATAATTCGGCATTTAATACATTGAAAAAAGCACAACAAGCTTTCTGGAAGCAAAATGATATCAAATGGTATGTGATTTCGGAGCAATTTTTAGGTGAAATTTTATATCAACAAAAGCGAAATAGAGAAGCAATCCAATATTTTGAAAATGTTGTGGAATTCTCAAAACAATATAAAATTCTTGATGAAGAACTGCGACTTTCTTATGAACGAGTAGTTGAATACAACGAGAAATATGGAAATAGTCGAGATAAATTATTATCTGTAAATAATTTATTGTCTTTTGATAGTTTATTTTATGTGGCTGATCATACTGTTTTGAAACCAAATCTCGAGAAATATGAAAATACATTCCTGAAAACTGAACGAAATTTATTGAAAGAAAAGAATCAAAACTTCAAAAGATCTTCATTTTTTGGTTTAGTAGTAATTCTAATTTTTGGTGGAATTGTTTTTTATAAAATGAATCAAAAACATCAAAAAAAGAAGAATTATTTACAAAAATGTCTTGATGAAATAACAATACTTGAGTTAGATATTAAGGAAGAAAATCAATTAGAAAAAACAAAATTCGAAGTTGAAATTGATGAAGATTTCGAACAAAGTTTGCAATTATTTGAAGAACAAAAGTTATTTCTAAATCCAAAATTTTCGTTGAATGATTTGGTTCTAGAATTGAACGCCAATCGAACAATTGTGTCAAATTATATTAATCGTTCGAGATCGAAAAATTTTAACCAATATATCAATGAATTGAGAATTAATCATCTTTTGAAACGAATTGAAAATGAGCCAAATCTCAAAAAATACACAATTGATGCGTTGGCAGAAGAAACAGGTTTTAATTCGAGAAAGACTTTTTCAGATGCTTTTTTGGAACATACAGGTTTTCGTCCGTCTCAATATTTACGGAATATTCTTGAATAAAAAAAGCAATCCAATTGGATTGCTTTTTTACTATTATATGAAATTGATTAATTGACTTTACTTAATGTACGAATTCTAATTTCTTGTAAAACATCTTCTACAGACATTCCTACATATGCACCTTCTTCTACAATTGGGTATAATTGATCGTAAGACATAATACGTGTATTGTCGATACGTAAATTTACGTGATAACGATTGAAATCTCTGTGAGATTTAACACCTGTTGCAGAAATTAACTCAGATAAAATATGCATTGTTTTCTTGTGGAAATTATACATACGAGTTGCTTTATCTTCTACGTCTAAACCTTTCATTAATTCACGATCTTGCGTCGCAACACCAACAGGACATGTATTTGTATTACATTGTAATGCTTGGATACATCCTACAGCCATCATCATTGCACGAGCCGAATAAACTAAATCCGCACCAATAGCCATTGCACGAGCAATGTGGAAAGAAGAAATAATTTTTCCAGAAGCTACAACACGAATATCTTTTTTAAGACCATAACCACGTAAAGTATCAACTGCAAAAGCTAAACCATCTAACAAAGGCATACCTAAAGAGTTTGAAAACTCTACAGGAGCAGCTCCAGTTCCTCCTTCACCACCGTCAATTGCAATATAATCTGGTTTGATACCCGTTTTAATCATTGCTTCACAAATCTCGATAAACTCACGTTTAATCCCAATACACAATTTAAATCCAACTGGTTTTCCACCTGATAATTCTCTTAATTGTTTGATGAAATGTAACATTCCTTCTGCATCAGAGAAAGCTGAGTGAGATGGAGGAGAATCAACAGTTGTATATGGTTCTACAGCACGAATCTTAGCGATTTCTGGAGTATTTTTATTTGCTGGTAAAATTCCTCCGTGACCTGGTTTTGCACCTTGAGAAATTTTCAACTCAATCATTTTTACATTTGGTAAAGTAGCACGCTCTACATACTTATCTGGATCGAAACCACCATCAGCTGCACGACATCCAAAATATCCTGTACCAATTTGCCAAATCAAATCTCCACCTGGCTGTAAGTGATATGGAGAAATTCCCCCTTCACCTGTATTGTGCGCAAAGTTTCCTAATTTGGCTCCTTTGTTCATTGCTAATACAGCATTTTCACTTAACGAACCGAAAGACATTGCAGAAATGTTTAATAAACTTGCTAAATAAGGTTGTTTACATTCGCTTCCACCAACTTTTACACGTGGATCATCAGCATGTTTGATTTTTCCTGCATACATCGAGTGATTTAACCACTCATATCCTGGTTCATAAACATCTAATTGCGTCCCAAAAGGAACTGTGTCAATTACATTTTTTGCACGACGATACACCATACTACGCATCAAACGGTCAATAGGTTTCCCTTCAGTATCCGTTTCAACAAAGTATTGCATAATTTCTGGACGAATACTTTCTAACAAATAACGTCCATGTCCAATAATTGGAAAGTTTCTTCTGATAGCGTGTTTTGTTTGCGAGATATCTGCAAATCCTAAAGCAATCAAAGGAAGAATAATTATTAAAGACCATAAGATACCTGGCCAAAAATAAGAGATTACTCCAATTGCAACAAGAGTAACGATAGATCCTACTACGAAAAGTTGTCTTACTTTCATAAGTAAAAATTTAAATGATTTTGATTAAAAATTTGGTGTCAAATATATCTAAAAAAACTCGGTTTAACGCCTATATTTCTGAAATAATTTCTTTTAAATTGTTGATTTCAAACGTTAGAGAAAACCCATTATTTCAAATAAGTTAACAATTATCTAATGTCGTGAAATAAAATGAAATATTATTTAGATTTTTTTAAAAGATGTTCAAACTTTTTGAGAAATGTCAAAAGAATTATTCTTTGTAAACTCTCGTTAAATCCAATAATTTGATTGGTCCCATCGAAAAATTCTTAACTTTTTTATTCAAAAATAACGTTGTTTGATCATAAAATAATGGCAAAATTGGAGCGTTTTGCATCATCAATGCATCCATTTTTTGATAAATTTTGGCACGTTCGTCTAGATTATTGGTCAAAAATGCTTGTTCGTACATTTTATCAAATTCACCATTTTTGTAATGTGAATAATTTGGACCTTCTGGCGCAAAGTTTTTCGAATAATATAAAGACAAAAAGTTTTCGGCATCTGGATAATCTGCTCCCCAATTTGCGCGGAACAACGTAAATTTTCCCGTTGCTTTTCCATCGCGCATCGTTGGTCCAGGTACAACATTCACTTTTATTGGTAAGCCTAATTTTGCCATTTCTGCCGCAATATATTCACAAACATCTACATATTCTTGCACAGTTGTCAGCTCGATTGGTACAATTTTTTCGTTCGTTTTTTTATAGCTATTGATTAGTTCACGTGCTTTTTCGGGAGAATATTTGTAACCACTTTCTGGCGAATAACCTGGTAAACCTTTCGGAATGAAACCTCCATCTGCTTCAAAAGCTTGACCTTTCATCATATATTTGATGATTTTGTTTTTATCAACTCCATAATTTAATGCTTGACGCAATTTCAAATCAACTGCATTGGGCGCATCAAGATAAAAACATAAATAAACGGTACTTAAATAAGGAACTTTTTGAATCGTTAAAATATTTGAATATTTTGGATTCAAATCTCCGATTGGATTTAAAATTTCATCTTTATAAGAAGGATCCAAATCTGCCATCATATCCAAATTACCTTTGATTAATTCTAAAAATTCTGAATTTTTCTCTGGTAAAAATGATAAATTAACCGCTTCTAAATATGGTAAACGTTGTCCTTTTTCATCAAACTCGAAATACTTTGGATTTTTTCTAAAAACCATTTTCACATTATCTTCCCAAATCTTAAATTGAAAAGGGCCTGTACCAATTGGATGTTTCAAGAATTCATCGTTTCCATTTTTGAATAATTCTTTCGGAACAACCGAAGCATATTTCATCGAAATTAATCCCAAAAATGCAGGATAAGCCTCTTTTAATTTAATTTCAAAAAGTGTATCATTTATCGCTTTATATGAATCAATATTATTCATAATCCAACCTCCAGAACCTCCAGCTTTCGGATCTTTTAAACGATTAAAACTATACTCGAAATCTGAAGCCGTTACAATTCGAGTCGAATCTTTTCCGAAAGCTTCATGTTTATGAAAAAAAACATCATTTCTCAAAGTAAAAGAATACGTTTTTCCATCTTCAGAAATTGTCCAAGATTTTGCAATATCTGGCTGAATTTCTAGTTCGTTATCAATCTTCACTAAACTATTGTACATTAAATTGCATGCCCAATTATTGGCTTGTGTACGTGCATTGATAGGATCTAAAGAAGAAATATTATCGTAACGATTTAATTTAAATACTTTGTTTTCATCGATTTCAATTTTCTTAGAACACGAAAATATTGAAACGAATAACATAATGTAGATAAAGTATTTAGTCATTTTGAATAGCTGATTTATTTATGTTTCAAAACTATGGATAATTTCTTAAATTTGCAGCTATGAATAATCAAACTAAAACAGTTGCATTTCATACATTGGGATGTAAACTTAATTTTTCTGAAACTTCGACGATCGCAAGAAACTTGAAAGATAATGGATATCAGAAGGTTGAGTTTACAGATTCTGCGAATGTGTACGTAATCAATACATGTTCGGTAACCGCAAATGCAGACAAAGAGTGCAGAACGATTGTGAAAAATGCAATGAAAGCAAATCCAGAAGGTTTTGTTGTCGTTGTAGGTTGTTATGCGCAGTTGAAACCGCAAGAAATTGCGGAAATGGAAGGTGTTGATTTGGTTTTAGGAGCTGCAGAAAAATTCAATATTGCTGAATATTTAGACGATATCAATAAAAAAGAAGAAACAATTGTACATTCTTGTGAGATTGAAGAAGCCGACTTTTACGTTGGTTCTTATTCAATTGGTGATCGTACGCGTGCTTTTTTGAAAGTGCAAGATGGTTGCGATTATAAATGTACGTATTGTACAATTCCTTTGGCTCGTGGAATTTCGCGTTCGGATACAGTTGAAAATGTTATCAAAAATGCGAATGAGATTGCACAAAAAGGAATCAAAGAAATCGTGTTAACGGGTGTAAATATTGGTGATTACGGGAAAGGTGAATTCGGGAATAAAAAACACGAACATACTTTCTTGGAATTGGTGCAAGAATTGGATCAAGTTGATGCGATAGAACGAATCAGAATTTCTTCGATTGAACCAAATTTATTGAAAAATGAAACAATCGATTTTGTTTCAAAAAGCAATCGATTTGTTCCACATTTCCATATTCCATTACAATCTGGTAGCGATGAGATTTTGAAAAAAATGAAACGTCGTTACTTATCTAATCTTTATTTAGATCGTGTAACAAAAATTCGCGAAGTGATGCCAAATGCATGTATTGGTGTAGATGTAATTGTTGGTTTCCCTGGAGAAACAGAAGAATTGTTTATGGAAACGTATAATTTCTTAAACGAATTACCAATTAGCTATTTACATGTATTTACTTATTCGGAAAGAGATAATACAGAAGCTATCGAATTTGAAGGAGTTGTTGATCAAGGAGAACGTAAACGTCGTAGTAAAATGTTACGTATTTTATCGGAGAAAAAACGTCAAGCTTTTTATCAATCTCAATTAAATTCGACTCAGAAAGTATTGTGGGAACATGATAATAAAGATGGAAAAATGTTTGGTTTTACAGAGAATTATGTAAAAGTTCAGACAGATTTTAAACCTGAATTAGTCAACGAAACGCAAATTGTAGATTTGGTTAGAATCAATCACAATGGAATTGTTGAAGTAAAAATTCAAGAGTTAGAATTAGCAAAATAAAATTGTAAATATTAGTTAAAAAGAAGTTCAGATATTTTGAGCTTCTTTTTTTTGATTTACCTTTACATTTAGGAATGATAATTGTAGTTTTAAATAAAAAATCAAGGTCATGAAAATTATACACTTTATTTTTATAATTTTGTTGTCATTATTTGTAACAAGCTGTGGAACAGTTCAAGTAAGTACAGATTACGACAGATCATCAAATTTTGCATCATATAAAACTTATACTTTTCACCAAAAAGGATTAGATAAGTTAAAGGTTAACGATTTGGATAAGAATCGACTAATTAAAGCAATTGATGCACAAATGGCTACAAAAGGATTTACAAAAGTAAGTTCTGATGCAGACTTAGTCATTAATTTATTGACAAGTTCTAAAGAACAAATTTCTGTAAATAATAACAATTGGGGCTACGGACCTTATGGTTACTATGGAGGATATTACGGCGGAAATAGCGTTTCTTCTTATCAAGTAGGAACAATTGTAATAGACATTATTGATGATAAACGTAATATATTGGTTTGGCAGGGTGTTGGTTCTGATCTTAATTTGAGTAATATCAGTGCTAAAGCAGAAAGAATCCCGAAAGCAATTGAAGAAATTCTTGCTAAATTTCCTCCTCAACCAAAAAAATAAATTTTCGAAAATAATATAGAAAGTTCTTCATTTGGAGAGCTTTTTTTATGAAATGAAGTTTGTATTAAAAAAAGCTTTAATTTTGTTAAAATTATACAATAACTTATGAAAATTTAAAAACCAATCTATTAAGTTTATTTCTTTTAAGTTTATCTACTTTTTCTTTTGCTCAAATCGAATTTGGAGTTAAAGGAGGTGTTGGACTTAGTAACACAACTATTGTTCATGGAGTTTCTAAAGAGAGAGTTGGATTTTTAGTTGGAGGAGTTGCAAAATATCAATTAACTACTCGAAACGAAAATCATTATTTACAAGCCGAAGTTTTATATACTACTCAAGGTGAATATTCGTTATATAAAGAAGGTGGAGAGAAATACAAAGCTTTCTTAAATTATATCAATATTCCAATTATGTATAAATACTATTTTGATGATCAAGGAAAAGATTTCTTCGTTGAAGGTGGTCCTCAATTAGGTTTCAAAGTATCAGAAAAATTTGATGAAAATGAACCTGAAAGAGAAAATAATGTTCCAAAATCGTTTGATTTAGCATTTAATATTGGTGGTGGATATTCTATTGATAGAAAATACGAAATTAATTTACGCTATCAATATGGTTTAATAGATACTTACGACTATAAACGTTGGGATAATGGAACAAATCGTTCATCATTTTTAACTTTAGGAATTACATATTTCTTCAAATAAATTCAAAACCGCTTTATAGCGGTTTTTTTATTATCTTGTTTTAAAATTTAGTCAATGAATTTTAAACAAATTATTATTTTAGGTTTTTTCTTAATTAGTAGTAATCTATTTGCACAAAATACAATTAAAGGAAAAGTGATTGATGAAAAATCGCTTCCAATTATTAATGCTGAAATCTATGTCGATAATTCTACGATTAAATCAAAAACGAACGAAAAAGGTGAATTTGAACTAAGTCTTCCTAATGGACAATATAACTTAATTGTTCGTGCAAGTTTGTTTGAAAATTATATTTTGAATGTTAATACAAATCAAATTACATTTTATAAAGTAGTTTTAGAACCTGAAGTGGTAGCGTTGCAAGAAACAGTTGTTCAAGCAATATCTAAAGAAGATTGGTTGTATTATTATCAGACTTTTTTGAAATTGTTTTTGGGAAGTAATGAAGCTGCAAAAAAATGCAAAATAGAAAATTCGAAAGACTTAAGGTTTAAATATGATAAAAATACACGACAATTATCTGCTACTTCTAGAAATCCTTTAATCATTACAAACAATTACTTAGGTTATAAAATCGAGTATGACTTGGTTGATTTTAATGTTGATTTTAAGTCAAATTATGTCTTAACTCTTGGAACAGCACTTTTTACTGAGTTAAAATCATCAGCTTCTAAAGAAAAAAAATGGCAAGAAAATCGTCGTAAATCTTATTTAGGAAGTATTACTCATTTTATGAAAGCAGTTTATGAGAATAAAATTGAGGAAGAAGGATATGATATAAAACGATTGATTCGCAAGGATAATCCTGAATACATAAAATTTAAAGAAGAAACTTTGTTAGGAGGTAGAATTGAAGGTAAAGTTCCTCCAAAAATAATTACTTACTTAGTTAATCAAAAAGTTCCATCTGATAGTTTGAAAATCGTTGATAATAATAATCAGTATCTTAATTTTAAAGGATTATATTCAGTTGAATACAAAAATGAAAAAGAGGATTTGGACTATGCAAAACAGAATGGTGCAAAATATATTTCGAACCAACTTTCTATTTTCGCTATAAAAAGCGATTTATTAAAAATTGAAGAAAATGGTACATATTACCATCCTGCTAATTTGGTTGTTGAAGGATATTGGAGCTGGGAAAAAATAGCAAACATGGTTCCTATGGATTATAAAATTGAGTAATATTTAAAACCTATTTCTTAATTCCATAATAACGATGGCTTTTCTTTATAGCCCATTTTTCTTTAAAATGAATCCATTTTAGTTGAAAAATCTTGCGCATTAACTTATCTGTATAGCGCATAATAAATACATGATAAATGGTATTCATCACTTGAAAAAACTCATTAGGAAAGGCGCGTAAAGACATTGAAAATCCTGCTTCTAAATAACGATTATAATGCCAATAACCACGTGGGATAAATAAAGCATCGCCATGATTCATGACAAAATCAAAACCTTTTGCGTGTTTCAAAGCTGGGAATTTTTCGTAATCGGGATGATCATAATCAATTTCGTAAATTGTATGTACCGAAAGTGGAACTTTATATAAAGCTTTGGATTGTTTTGGATCAAACAACAAAATTCGTTTATCACCTTGGAACTGAAAATGAATGAAATCCGTCATATCGACATCATAATGCATCAAAACTTTAGCTTCACTTCCTCCAAAAAATAGTGTAGGCAAACGTTCAAAATATTTTAAACCTAGATCAGGATAAGTGAAATTTTTGAGTAATTCGGGAATTTTATCTTTGATGATAAAGAAAAAAATTCTCAAATCAGAGGGCTCTTTTTTGATCAAATCTACATATTCATTAAACTTCATATGTGTAGCAGGAGTGTCCGAACTTTTGTTAGCATCAGCAGGTTTGCTATCGTATAAAGGTACAATTTGTTCTCCAGCTTTTTCTTTGATATAATCGAGATTCCATTTGTCAAAATCTTTCCAATTCTTCGCATAACCTTTCAATAACAAAGGTTTCCTTTTTTTGAGATAATTTTTGATGAAATCTTCTTTCGAAATTGATTCAACTGTATCAATAGTCTGAAATTGCATGCGTTTTAAAGTATTGGATTACTCAAAAATAGAGAATCTATCTGAATTAAAAACAAAAAAGCCAACATATTGTTGACTTTTCATTTATTCTGTTTCTTTAACCATTCGAATCAGATACGCCATATTCCGAATTACACTATTGTGTTTTTTTACAAATGGATTTTCTTTGTTCCAAACGTATCCCGCTAAAACAGCACAAATTTTTTCTTTGACATCAGGATTTTCAGGTTGATGGAAAAATAATTCTTGCAAATTTCCTGTGTACCATTCTTGCACATAAGTGGTGAAAACATCGATACCTTCTTTCATATAATCTTCGTAATCTGTCTGCCAGTCTACTTTTTCGCCATTCATTTCTTTAATAGCAAGCTTAGCAGCTTTCAAACCACTTTCTGTTGCGAAACAAACACCAGAAGAGAAGACAGGGTCTAAAAACTCGGTACTATTTCCTGTCAAAACATAACCATCTCCAAACATTTTAGTCACCGCAGCGGAATAATTTTTTAACCAAATTGGGTTAAATTCAAATGGTAAATTACCAAAACGATTGACGTAAAAATCGGATTTTTGAATTGCATTTTGCAAAGCTTCTGTTGTATCTTGATTGGTTGATAATTGATTGATATAATCTGTTGGGCCAACGATCCCTACACTTGTTTTTCCATTCGAAAAAGGAATTACCCACAACCAAACTTTCGTTTCAATAATATCAAAAGAAATCTGCGTTCTTTCTTGACCTTCAGGGCGACGAACATCATTAATATGTGTGAAAATTGCTGAATGTGGATTTAGTTTTGATGGACTATCAATATTTAATAATCGTGGTAAAACGCGTCCATATCCACTCGCATCAATCAAAAATTTTGCATTGATTTGATACGTTTCTCCATTTTGTTTTTTTACAGTTGTAATCGATTTTTTTCCTTCAAATTGAACATCAATTACTTCTTCATTAAAACGCAAATCTGCACCTTTGTCTATAATTGCATCAGCTAAAGTCATGTCGAAATCAGCACGCGGAACTTGCCAAGTCCAATCTTGTCCTTTCCCAAACTTTTTACTGAAATCGAAAATACAAATTTGTTCGCCTCGAATAAATCTCGCACCAGGTTTTACTTCGAAATTTTGTTTCTCTAAATAAGGTAACAATCCAGCTTCTTCAAAATGATCCATAGAGCGAGGGATCAAACTTTCACCAACAACAATTCTGGGAAATTGAGTTTTTTCTAAAACAATAACTTTAATGTTTTTTTCTCTTAAATAGGCTGCTGCAACCGATCCCGAAGGTCCTGCACCAATGATTAAAACATCTGTATTTTCAATCATGACTTTTTGTATAGTTTTTTAATTATTTTTGCAACTGATTGAGGGAGTAAATAACCAAAATCGATAAATCTTTTACCTAATCAATAACATGACAAAATTAACAATTGACACTATAGAAAACATACTTTTTGAGAATAAAAAATTATTGCTTGATAAATCAACATTTGATCGTGTGGAGAATAGTTTTAAATTTTTAAAAGAATTTTCAAAAAATAAAATAATTTACGGCGTAAATACAGGTTTTGGACCAATGGCACAATATCGTATTGAAGATGAAAATACAATTCAGCTTCAATATAATCTAATCAGAAGTCATTGTACAGGAATTGGAGAACCGTTGACGTTAGACCAAACAAAAGCTGCGGTTATTGCACGTTTTAATACGCTTTCGTTGGGATATTCTGGGATTCATCCTTCAGTTTTAGTATTGATGCAAGAATTAGTAAACCGTGATATTTTACCTGTCATTTATCAACATGGAAGCGTTGGTGCTAGTGGAGATCTGGTTCAATTGGCGCATTTGGCTTTGACATTAATTGGAGAAGGAGAAGTTTTTTATAAAGGAGAAATCAAATCGACGAAAGAAGTGTTTGAACTTGAAAATCTTCAACCAATAGAAGTTCATATTCGCGAAGGTTTATCAATTATGAACGGAACTTCGGTAATGACGGGAATTGGAATGGTAAATTTGATTAAAGTTAATCAATTAATTAATCTTTCGATTACGTTAAGCTCGATGATGAATGAAATTGTACAATCTTTTGATGATCATTATTCAAAACCGTTGAACGAGGCTAAACAACATGTTGGTCAACGTTATGTGGCGAATAAAATGACCGATTTTTTGAATGATAGCAAATTAGTCAAAAAACGTGCAGACGAATTATATCAAGAACGTACTGAGAAAATTTTTGAAGAAAAAGTACAAGAATATTATTCGTTGCGTTGTGTTCCTCAGATTTTAGGACCAATTTATGATACTTGGAATGCCGCGAAAGAAGTACTAGAAAATGAAATAAATTCGGCGAGTGATAATCCAATTATCGATGTTGAAAATCAAACTGTTCATCATGGAGGAAATTTTCATGGCGATTATGTTTCATTAGAATTGGATAAATTAAAATTGGCTGTTACGCGTCTATCAATGCTAAGTGAACGTCAATTAAACTATTTAGTCAATCCAAAAATCAATAATATTTTACCACCTTTTGTCAATTTAGGAACGCTTGGTTTTAATTTCGGTTTGCAAGCTGCTCAATTTACGGCGACTTCTACAACAGCTGAAAATCAAACACTTTCTACGTCAATGTATGTGCATAGTATTCCAAACAACAATGATAATCAAGATATTGTGAGTATGGGAACAAATGCGGCTACGATTTGTGCAAAAGTGATTGATAATACGTTCGAAGTGTTGACGGTTCAGAGTATGGCTGTAACGCAAGCGATAGAATTTCTACAAATACAAGATAAATTATCTTCGAAAGGGAAAGCATTTTATGATTCGATTCGTAAAATTGTTCCTGTATTTAAAGAAGATGAGGTGATTTATCCTTATCTTAAGGAAGTTAAAAAATATTTACTAAATAATAAAGTAAACTAAAGCATGAAATGTGCAATTGTAACAGGTGGTTCTCGTGGAATTGGAAAAGCAATTTGTTTGAAAATTGCCGAAGAACATGATTATCATCTTTTGATAAATTATAATTCGAATGAAGCTGCTGCGTTAGAGACTTTGAAAGAAGTTGAAGCATTAGGAGGAACAGGAGAAATTTTAAAATTTGATGTGGCTGATGCAAATCAAACGCAACAAGTTTTAACCGAATGGACAGAGAAAAATACAGATGCAATTGTAGAAGTTATTGTAAACAATGCAGGTATTACGAAAGACAATTTGTTTATGTGGATTTCTCAAGAAGATTGGTCAAATGTGATTAATACAAGCTTGAATGGTTTTTACAACGTAACTCATTTCTTTATTAATCCATTATTGAGAAATAGATTCGGAAGAATTGTTAATATAGTTTCTGTTTCTGGTTTGAAAGGAACGCCAGGACAAACAAACTATTCTGCTGCAAAAGCTGCTGTGATAGGTGCTACGAAAGCATTGGCACAAGAAATAGCAAAACGTAATGTAACTGTGAATGCTGTTGCACCAGGTTTTATCGAAACGGATATGACAGATGAATTGGATCAACAAGAATTAAAGAAGTTGATTCCAGCAAATCGTTTTGGAAAAGCCGAAGAAGTTGCTGATTTGGTAAGCTTTTTGGTTTCTAAAAAATCGAGTTATATCACAGGAGAGGTTATTAATATAAATGGAGGAATTTATTCTTAGATAAAATGAGTCAAAGAGTAGTAATAACAGGAATGGGCATCTATTCTTGCTTAGGAACATCATTAGAAGAGGTAACAGAATCTTTGCGTCAAGGAAAATCAGGAATTATTTTTGATGAAGTACGCAAAGAATTTGGCTTTAAATCAGCTTTGACGGGAACTGTTCCAGTACCAGATTTGAAACCTTTTTTGAATCGTCGACAACGAATTACAATTGGTCAAGAAACAGAGTTCGCTTATATGGCAACTTTAGAAGCGTTGAAAAATGCTAATTTGACGGAAGAGTATATCAAGACTAACGAGGTCGGAATTATATATGGAAACGATAGTGTTTCAAAAGCAATTATTGATGCAATAGATATTGTTCGTGAGAAAAAAGATACTGAATTAATTGGTTCTGGAGCGATTTTCAAGTCAATGAATTCTACTGTAACCATGAATCTTGCAACAATTTTTGAGTTGACTGGAATTAGTTTTACGATTAGTGCAGCTTGTGCAAGTGGTTCGCATTCGATTGGATTAGGTTATATGATGATCAAAGATGGTCTGCAAGATATGATTATTTGTGGAGGAGCACAGGAGATTAATAAGTATGCAATGGCAAGTTTTGATGGTTTGGGTGTTTTTTCCGAAAATGAAGCAAATCCTACACAAGCTTGTCGTCCTTTCGATAAAAATCGTGATGGATTGGTGCCGAGTGGAGGTGGAGCAACATTGATTTTAGAAAGCTATGAATCCGCAGTAAAACGTGGTGCGCCAATTATTGCTGAGGTTTTGGGTTATGGTTTTTCGTCGAATGGTGGACATATTTCTACGCCAAATGTAGATGGGCCAGCAATTGCAATGAATAGAGCGTTGAAACAAGCAAAAATTTCTGCTGATGAAATTCAATATATCAATGCACATGCGACTTCTACGCCAGTTGGTGATGCGAACGAAGCAAAAGCGATTGACCAAGTTTTTGGAAAAACGAAACCTTTTGTAAGTTCTACAAAATCGATGACGGGACACGAATGTTGGATGGCAGGAGCAAGTGAGATTATTTATTCTAACTTAATGATGATGAATAACTTTATTGCACCAAATATTAATTTCGAAGAAGCAGACGAAGATTCAGTTAAATTAAACATTGTTAAAGAAACCTTAAATAAAGAATTTGATGTATATTTGTCGAATTCTTTTGGATTTGGTGGAACGAATTCTGCCTTAGTAATTAAAAAATTTAACTCCTAATATGGTGAAAAGTAAAATCGCTGAAAAATTAAATGCTATCTTAATTGATGAATTTGAAGTTGATCCTTCTGTGATTTCAGAGGAAAAAAATATTAAAGAATCTTTAGATTTAGATAGTTTGGACTATGTTGATTTAGTGGTAATCATTGAATCTAATTTCGGTGTGAAATTAATTAAAGAAGATTTTCAAAATATGATAACTTTTGAAGATTTCTATGCAATTGTAGAACAAAAGTTAGAGAATAAATAACAGATATGAAACAATGGGATGGTCGTTCTAAAGGAACGGTCCTGGGATACAAAATATTTGTCAACGTTATGAAAAAGCTCGGAATTAAGGCTGCTTACTCAGTCTTAATTTTTGTAGCTTTTTATTATTTTATAACGGCTTATAGCAGTAACAAATCTATTTACGAATACTTTCGTTATCGATTAAATTTTTCGGTTTTCAAATCAATTTTAAGTGTTTACAAAAGTTACTATACTTTTGGACAAGCCTTGATTGATAAAACAGCGATTAATGCAGGTTTACGTAACAAATATTCGTACGAATTTGATGGAATAGAATTATTAAGAAATCTATTGAATCAAAAACAAGGCGGAATCTTAATAAGTGCACATGTTGGTAATTTCGAAGTTGCTGAACATTTTTTTGCAGATATTGACTTTGATTGTCAAATTAATTTGGTTACAACAGATTTAGAACGAAATGTTATCAAAGAATATTTAGAAAGTATTTCGAAGAAACCTTCGGTAAAGTTTATCTTGATTCAAGAAGATTTATCTCATATTTTCGAAATAAATAATGCGCTTAGTCGAAACGAATTAATTTGTTTTACAGGAGATCGTTATTTCGAGGGAAATAAAACGATGTCTGAAGTGCTCCTTGGAAAACAAGCTAATTTTCCTGCAGGACCATTTTCTATTGCTTCTCGCTTGAAAGTGCCCGTTGCTTTTGTGTATGTAATGAAGGAAAAAAATCTACACTATCACTTATATGCGCGTCAAGCAAATTTCAAACATCGTGATGCAAATGCACTTTTGAAAGAGTTTTGCGTCAATCTAGAAACCATTGTAAAAAAATATCCTTATCAATGGTTTAATTATTTCGATTTTTGGATGTAAATTAGCCCACAATATGAATTTTCAAACCACTAAAAAACCTAAACTTTTACATGAAATGCAACGTATTAGTTGTTTATTACTCTCAGTCAGGACAGTTAAATGAGATTGTCGATCAAACAACATATGATTTAGTTCAAAATCAAGATATTAATTTAACGAAATACAAGATAGAAATGGAAGAGGAATTTCCTTTTCCGTGGGATTTTTATTCTTTTTTCAATGCTTTTCCAGATAGTTTTCTTCAAAAAGAAAAGAAGATTAAACCAATTCCGACTGAAATCTTGAATCAGAAATATGATTTAATTTTATTGTATTATCAAGTTTGGTTTTTATCACCATCTATTCAAATAAATTCTTTTTTAAAGGATAAACAAGTACAGCAAATTTTAGAAAATTCTAAAATAATTACAATTAGTGGTTCGCGAAATATGTGGTTTTTGGCACAAGAAAAAATCAAAACCATATTAAAAGAACGACAGTCTAAATTAGTCGGAAACATCGCATTGGTCGATCATACACCAAATTTAGTAAGTGCAATGACAATTGTAAATTGGATGTTTTCGGGCGTTAAAAAACGAATGTTCAATTTGTTGCCTTTGCCAGGAATTAGTGAAAAAACTATTCAAGAAAGTAGAAGATTTGGTAAAATTATTCTAAATTCAATCCAAAATAATAATTACTCTAATCTACAAGAAAACTTAATTGAATCTGGAGCCGTTGAGGTAAAACCTTTTTTAGTTTCTGTTGATACAAAAGGGAATCGAATGTTTAAAGTTTGGTCTAAAATTATTGATTCTAAACAAGGTAAACAGCGAGAAAAGTATTTGAAATTCTTTTATTATTATTTAATTTTAGCTATTTGGATAATATCTCCACTAGTAAATTTGTTATATATTATATTTTATCCGTTCAACTATTTTAAATATAAAAAACAGGTAAAATATTTTCAAGGAATAGAATAATATGCAAAATGTATATATAACGAAAACGTCGAAGTTTTTGCCAAATCAACCAATTTCTAACGAAGAAATGGAAGATTTTTTAGGAAAAATTAATCAAATTCCTTCAAAAGCTCGAAGAATCGTTTTAAGAAATAATGGAATCAAAACGCGTTATTACGCTCTCGATAAAACTGGAAATGTCACACATTCTAATGCCGAATTGACGAGTAATGCAATTACAAATTTATTTGATACACAGTTCACAAAAAATGAGGTAGAAGTGTTGTCTTGTGGGACTTCAACGCCAGATTTGTTGTTGCCTTCTCATGCCGCGATGGTACACGGTTTATTGCAAAATAGTGTTTCGGTAGAGTTAAATTCTTCTTCGGGAGTTTGTAATTCGGGGATGAATGCGCTGAAATTTGGTTATCTTTCGGTAAAGTCAGGTAATTCTAAAAATGCAGTTTGTTCAGGTTCTGAGCGAGTTTCGACATGGATGAAAGCAGAAAAATTTGAGCATGAAGTTGAGAATTTAAAAGAATTAGAAGAGCAACCAATTATAGCATTCAAAAAAGATTTTTTACGTTGGATGTTATCAGATGGGGCCGCAGCTTTTTTATTGCAAAATCAACCAAACGAAGATTCGATTTCGCTTAAAATAGAGTGGATGGAATCTTATTCTTACGCACACGAATTGGAAACATGTATGTATGCCGGAGGTGATAAATTACCGAATGGAGAAATGAAATCTTGGAGCGATTTTTCTTCGGAAGAATGGTTAAAAGAATCCGTTTTTTCTTTGAAACAAGATGTCAAAGTTCTGAATGATAATATTTTGATAAAAGGCGTAGAAAGCATGAAAGCTGCAATGGATAAACATCAATTATCTTCAAATGAAATTGATTATTTATTACCGCATGTCTCGTCAAATTATTTTGTTCAAGGTTTATATGACGAATTTTGTAAGAGAGATATTTATATTCCGTTAGAGAAATGGTTTATGAATTTAAGCAAAGTTGGAAATGTGGGTTCAGCGTCTGTTTTTTTGATGCTTGACGAACTATTTCAAGACGGAAATCTTAAAAAAGGAGATCGTATTATGCTTTGTGTACCAGAAAGTGGGCGTTTTTCGTATTCGTACGTCTATTTAACAGTCGTTTAAAAAATGAATAAAATACAATTACCCAATCATACAATAGGATTTATCAAACAATTGATTCCACAGCGTGAACCAATTATTATGGTAAATGCTATTTTTGAATATGAAGAGGAAAAAGTTGTTGGAGGCTTAACGGTCAAAAACGATTCGATTTTTGTCGAAAATAATCAATTGAAAGAATCTGGAATATTAGAACACATGGCACAAACAGTTGCTTTGTATACAGGTTATCAATTTTACATTCGAGATGAATCGGTTCCAACAGGATATATTGGCTCGATGAAATCAATAGAGATTAATCGTTTGCCAAAAGTGAATGAGAATTTAACAACAACAGCAACTATTTTGCACGAAGTAATGGGAGTGACTTTGGTTTCGATTGAAACAAAGATAGAAGGAGAAGTAATTGCAAAAGGAGAGATGAAAACAGTGATTGCAGAAACATAATTTTATGAAAGTAAATCAGGAAATTGATATTCAACAATTTCTTCCACATCGTGAACCAATGCTTTTTGTAGACAAGATTTCTTGGATTGAGAAAACCTATGTTGAAGCTTTATTTACGATAAAATCGAATCAATTATTTATTCAGAACGAATATTTTGCAGAAGTTGGTTTATTGGAAAATATGGCGCAAGTTTGTTCGACAATTATTGGACAAAATTATTTTATCAATTTTTCTGATGTACATAAAGGTGATGTAATAGGTTTTATTAGTTCGATTAAACAAGCTGAAATTATGCAATTGCCAAAAGTTAATCAAACCATTATAACAAAAGCAACGTTGTTAGAAGTTTTTGATTACGATGAATTTACAATTAGTTTGATGCAAGCAAAAGTTATATTGAATGACGAAATAATTGCGACAGCTACAATGAATTTAATGCTTCAAAACCATAAAAAATGAAACAATCTGAAGTACCACAAGATAAAGGACATCTCAAGAATTTCAACGAAGTTTATTACGCAATTGATGAACAGGGAGAATTTTCCCAAACATTGAGTGCGGGTTGGGAAGCGAAGAATATTGTTCAGTCCGAAACCTTAAAAATTTTGGAGGAACGTATAGAGGAAGCAAGACAAAAAGTAATTGATGGAAAAGCAAGTCCAATTTTATATTTCATGGAATTGAAACGTATGGATTGGGAAATTTTGTCTAATTATGTCGAAATTTGGAAGATTTTTGTCAAAAGACATGCGAAACCAACTGTTTTCTCAAAATTAAAAGAATCAACACTAAAAAAATATGCCGAAGCTTTTGAAATTTCGGTTGATGAATTAAAAAACTTTGATGGAAACCATAACTGATTTTAAACATTTTCAATCAGCACATTGCGAAAATGGAGTAGCATCTAATTTATTAAAAAATAAAGGAATTGAGATTTCAGAACCAATGATTTTTGGAATTGGCTCAGGACTTTTTTTTGTGTTTTTACCTTTTCTAAAAGTCAATCACGCACCTGCAATTAGTTATCGTCCGATGCCAGGAATGATTTTTAATCGTGCAGCAAAAAATCTTGGTATAAAGGTTAAACGTCATAAATTTCGCTCTACAAAATCTGCCCAAACATTCTTAGATGAACAGCTTTTGGCCAATCGACCTTGCGGCTTACAGGTTGGTGTGTATAATTTAACTTATTTTCCAGAAGAATATAAATTTCATTTTAACGGACATAATTTAGTTGTTTTCGGTAAGCAAGATCAAACGTATTTAATCAGTGATCCTGTGATGCAAGAAACGACAAAGTTGACTGAAAATGAGTTAGAAAAAGTGCGTTTTTCGAAAGGTGTTTTAGCACCAAAAGGACATTTATATTATCCTGAATTTATTCCAGAAAATATAGATTTTGAGAAAGCAATCAAAAAAGGAATTAAGAAAATGTGTCGTGAAATGTTAGCACCAGTTCCGATTGTTGGTGTTCGAGGAATCAGAATGGTTGCGAAACGAATTAAAAAAATGCCAAAGAAAATTGGGAATGCAAAAACGAATTATTTTTTGGCACAAATGATTCGAATGCAAGAAGAGATTGGGACAGGAGGTGGAGGTTTTCGTTATATTTATGCTGCTTTTTTACAAGAAGCTTCACAAAAATTGAATCAACCAAATCTGAATGATTTTGCCTTAGAAATTTCTGCAATTGGGGATAAATGGCGAGATTTAGCTCTAAATGCATCAAGAGTTTATAAAAAACGAAACAATGCACAAGATATTTACGATGTGATTTCGGATCAATTATTGGAATTAGCAGATTTGGAAGAATCGTTTTTTAAACGTTTAAGAAAAGCAATTTAGTCACAGATGATTGAAATTGAAAAATTATATAAAAAATATAAAAATTCTGATGTTTTTGCGCTAGAAGATTTTTCTTTGACGATAAAACAGAACGAAATTCACGGTTTACTTGGTCCAAATGGAGCAGGGAAAACAACCTTGATGTCGATACTTTCTGGATTGATTAAACCAACTTCTGGTAATGTTGTGATTCAAAATTTAAATCAAAAAACAGATTTAAAAAAGATTCAAAAAATCATTGGAATTGTTCCGCAAGAATATGCGTTGTATCCAACGTTGACAGCGAGAGAAAATTTAGAATTTTTTGGAAAAATTTATAAAGTTCCTTCAAAAGAATTACACGAAAAGATTCAGCTTTTGACTGAAAAAGTAGGAATGAGTAAGTTTTTAGATAAAAAAATTGATTCTTTTTCGGGAGGAATGAAACGTCGCATTAATTTATTGGCAGGAATTCTTCATCAGCCAGAAATTCTTTTTTTAGATGAGCCAACTGTTGGCGTTGATATACAATCAAAAATTGCATTATTAGACTATTTACAAGAGCTTCATCAACAAGGAATGTCGATTGTTTATACATCTCATCATATGGCAGAAGCCGAAGATTTTTGTACGCAAGTCACGATTATGAATCAAGGAAAATCAATTGTTACAGCTGAACCGAAAGAATTAATCAAGCAAGTGAATGTATATAATTTGGAGGAAGCTTTTGTTAATTTAACTAAATTATCGTGATATGTTGAGCCAACTTTTAGCATGTATAAAGAAAGAAATTTTATTACTTATTCGTGATATTGGCGGATTGGTGATTCTTTTTATTATGCCTTTGATTTTGGTTATTACGGTGACTAAAATTCAGAAAAGTACCTATGATTCTTTTGCTGAAGCAAGTATTCCTGTTCTATTTATTGATCATGATCAAGGTAGTATTTCTGCGATTGTAAAAAAACATATTTCACATTCAGGAAATTTAAAAATTGTAACTGAATTAAATGGGAAAAAATTAACGGAAGATGAACTGAAAACTGAAGTTTTTAAAGGAAAATACCAAGTTGGAATTGTAATTCCAGCGAAATTATCAAAGGATTTGAATTATAAAATCAATCAAAATGTTGAGAAAATTCTGAACGAATTTGCTTTTGATAGCACGCAAGTTAAATATAATCAACAAGTCAATCCAAAAACGATTAAATTATACTTTGATCCTGCAACTTCATTGGCTTTCAAAGAAAATGTGTCGAATGTTTTGGATAAATTAATTACAGATACTGAGAATAAAAGTATTTACAAAGCATTTCAACAAGAGATGGGATCAAATGATTTAGGATTTCAAAATGAGAAGTTTATTCATTTTCAAGAGATTGTTCCTGAAGATTCTAAATCAGTTTTGAAACCAAATGTTACACAACATAATGTGCCTGCATGGACATTATTTGCGATATTTTTTATTGTTGTTCCGCTTTCTATCAACATTGTAAAAGAAAAAAGTTTAGGCACACATATTCGACTATTAACAAGTCCAATGCCTTATTCTGTTCAAATTATCGGAAAAACCATCACGTATTTAATCATAAGTTTATTGCAATTTACAATGATTTTATGTGTCGCTAAATTAGTCTTTCCATTGATTGATTTACCAGGTTTCAAAACGGATGGCATATTATTTTCTATTTACGGATTAACTATATTTGCTTCTTTGGCAGCAATTGGATTAGGACTTTTAATAGGTACAATTGCGAAAACCCAAGAACAATCTGCACCTTTTGGAGCGACTTTAGTCGTTATTTTAGCTGCAATTGGTGGTGTTTGGATTCCAGTTTTTGCGATGTCAGATTTTATGCAACATTTTGCGAAAATATCACCGATGAATTGGGCACTCGATGGCTATTATAGTTTAATTCTGCGAAATCAATCTTTTCTTCAGATTGTTCCGAATATTATTTTGTTAACTTTGTTCTATATTATTACCTTGTTTGCCGCTATATATTATGATAAGTTCAGAAGAGAAGATTAAAACATTAGTACATAATTCCAATTTCGCAGTACGATTCAATGAAACCGATCCGTTGGGAATCGTGTGGCATGGGAATTATATTACGTATTTTGAAGATGGAAGGGAAGCTTTTGGACGTCATTTTGGGATTAGTTATTTGGATATTCAAAAAAGCGGATTTGTAACACCAATCATTAAGTCGGTTTGTGAACATAAATTTCCATTGAAATATGGCGATAAATGTAGAGTAGAAACAACTTTTGAAGATACTTTGGCTGCTAAAATGATATACAGATTCAAGATTTTCAATCAAGATGAAAAATTGGTTTGTATTGGAGAAACGACTCAAGTTTTTTTAGACAACGAAGGAGATTTAATGTTAACATTGCCACCATTTTTTGAAGAATGGAAGAAAAAAGTAGGATTGTTGTAATGGAAAAAGTTTACATTAATCGTGCAAATATTTTAACGCCTTTCGGAAATTCAATTGAAACAAATTGGAATGAATTGTTGAAAGGAAATTCGGCTGTTTCTAAAATTGATTCATTTGGTCATTTAAAGAATTTTTATGCTGGGAAAATTGAGGATGATATTTTCTTAAATTTAAAAAATGAACTAAAAGATAATCAACATTATACACGATTAGAAATAATTGGTATTTCAGCTCTTCAATCTATTATTGAAAAATCAAAAATTTCACAACGAACTGCTTTTGTACTTTCAACTACAAAAGGAAATATTGATCAACTTTCTGATTCTTTAGAAAAAGTTTCAATTCCAAATTTTGCAAAGAAAATTGCAGATTATTTTGGATTTAAAACTGAACCAATTATCATTTCAAATGCTTGTGTTTCTGGAGTTTTAGCAGTTAATGTTGCAAAACGTTTCATTGAAATTGATGAGTTTGATGATGCATATGTTTTGGCTTTGGATGAGTTGACAGATTTTGTTTTGACAGGTTTCAATTCTTTTCAAGCAATGGATTTTGAATTATGTAAACCATTTGACAAAGATAGAAAAGGTGTTAATTTAGGCGAAGCTGCGGCTTGTGTTTATCTTTCAAAAAGTCAAGAAGAAAATAGTTTTCAGATTTTGGGTGAATCTTCAATTAACGATGCAAATCATATTTCTGGACCATCTCGAACGGGTGAAGGTTTGGTCTTGAGTATAGAAGTCGCGATGAAAGAAGCCAATATTTCATCAAATGAAATTGATTATATTTCGGCACATGGAACGGCGACATTGTATAACGATGAAATGGAAGCAATTGCTTTTAATCGTTTACAAATGGATAAAACTCTGACAAATAGTTTAAAAGCTTTTTATGGACATACATTGGGCGCTTCTGGATTGTTGGAATTAATTATTGCGATGAAGCAAGCTGAAGAAAATTTAGTTTTGAAAAGTCATAATTTTAGTGAAATAGGAACTTCAGTTCCATTAAATATTTTGAATGAAAATCTTCAAAAAGAAGTCAATATTATCTTGAAAACTTCATCTGGTTTTGGAGGAAGTAATGCTGTAATTATTCTAAAAAAAGTTCAGAATGACTAAAGTTGAGATTAAAAACGAACAAGTTTGGTTGAATGATGAACTTCATTTTGAAGATTCTTCAGGAGATTTTGGTATATTTTCGAAAAATTTCTTCAAATCTTTCGAAATTGATTATCCAAAATTTTATAAAATGGATTATCAAAGTAAATTAGCTTTTTTAGCTGCCGAAATTTTGTTGAAAGATGAGAATACTTTAAATGAAAATCAAGATATTGCATTGGTTTTTGCAAATCGAAATTCGAGTTTAGAATCAGATTTGAAACATCAACAAAGTATTCAATCTACTGATGAAATTTTTCCAAGTCCTGCTGTTTTTGTTTATACATTAGCAAATATTTGTTTAGGTGAAGTAAGTATTCGTCATGGATTGAAGACAGAAAATGCTTTTTTTATTTCGAAAAATTTTAATGAAGAACAATTAAAAAAATATGCGAATTATTTAATTCGAAAAAACAAAGCAAAGAAAGTTGTTTTGGCTTGGGTAGATTATTTACAAGGTGATTACGAAGCGAAAATGTACTTAATAGATTAAAAACAATATTAGTTTACAATAAAAAATACTATGGAAAATTTAATTAACGACTTAAAAGTAAAAATTATCGAAATTTTAAACCTTGAAGATGTATCAGTAGAGGATATCAAAAATGATGATCCTTTATTTGGTGACGGTTTGGGATTAGATTCAATCGATGCTTTGGAGTTGATTGTTTTATTGGATAAAGAATATGGAATCAAAATTACTGATCCAAAAGAAGGAAAAACAATCTTTCAATCGGTAGAAGTAATGGCAGATTATATTGAAAAAAATAGAACAAAATAATGCATAAAAAAGTTGGAATAACAGGAATGGGAATTATTTCGGCAATTGGTAAGAATGTCGAAGAGAATTTCGATTCATTAATTCATCAAAAGCATGGTTTATCATGCCTTGAAAATTTTGATTCTATTCATAAAAATGAAATTTTTGTAGGTGAAATTAAATTATCGAATGATGAATTAGCAACTTTTTTAAACTTATCTTCAGAGAATAATTTCTCTCGAACAGCGATGTTAGGACTAATAGCTGTGAAAGAAGCTCTGAAAAATGCAGGAATCGAAAACGTAAATGAAGTCAGAACAGGACTGATTTCTTCGACAAGTGTGGGAGGAATGGATATGACGGAAAATTATTTTTTGGATTATGAAAACCTGCCCGAGAAACAAAAGTATATTTCGAGTCACGATGCGGGCGCTTCTTCCAATCAAATTGCAAATGAAATTGGTTTGAAAGGCTTTGTTTCTACAATTAGTACGGCTTGTTCTTCGGCTGCGAATGCGATTATGTATGGAGCGCGCTTGATTAATTCAGGAAAATTAGATAGAGTGATTGTTGGCGGAACGGATGCTTTGTCAAAATTTACCATTAATGGATTCAAAAGTTTGATGATTTTGAGTGATGAGTTTAATCAACCATTTGATGAAAATCGAAAAGGTCTAAATCTTGGTGAAGCAGCAGCTTATTTAGTTTTAGAATCAGAAGAATCAGTTCAAAAGTCAAATAAAAAAGTTCTTGGTTATTTAGTTGGTGCTGGAAATGCTAATGATGCATTTCATCAAACAGCTTCGTCTGAAAATGGAGAAGGAGCGTATTTGGCGATGAAAAAAGCGTTCGAAACTTCTATTATTCAGCCTTCAGAAATCGATTATATTAATGTTCATGGAACTGCAACAAACAATAATGATATAACAGAAGGTCGAGCTTTGAAGAGAATTTTCCGAGAAAATGTCCCTAATTTTAGTTCTACAAAACCATTTACAGGTCATACGTTGGCTGCTGCAGCGAGTGTAGAAGCGGTATTCAGTTTGTTGAGTATTCAACATAATCTTGTTTATCCAAATCTTAATTTTCAATCTCCGATTGAAGAGTTGAATATCTTTCCGACCACAAAATTGGAAAAGAAAGATATTGAATATGTGTTATCAAATTCGTTTGGTTTTGGAGGAAATTGTTCAACTTTAATTTTTTCTAAATCATGAAAGAAGTATTTGTAAACGGATTAGGCTTTGTAAATGTGCGATTTATAGATATAATAACTGATGATTTTCTTCCTTTAGAAGCTTCTATTACTAAGGCAAAATCGCCTTCGTTAAAAGATATTATTTCTCCTGCGATGAGTCGTAGAATGGCTTCTGGTGTAAAAATGGGAATTTATTCTTCTCTAAAAGCATTGAATGAGGCAGGAATTAAACAACCAGAAGCAATAATTACTGGAACTGCTTTGGGTTGTTTGGTTGATTCTGAGAAGTTTTTGACAAATATTATTCAAAACAAAGAAGAGTTTTTGACGCCAACAGCTTTTATTCAATCTACGCACAATACAGTTGGTTCTCAAATTGCTTTGCATCTTGGTTGTAATGCGTATAATTTCACGTATACAAATGGTTTTAATTCGTTTGAAAATGCACTTCTAGATGGTTTTTTACAAGTTGAAAATCAAGAAGTAAATAACGTTTTGGTTGGTGGAATTGATGAAATTGGAGAAAGAACATATCAGTTGTTACAATTAATTGGTGAGATTGAATCAGAAGAAAATCAAGGAATTAAATATAGTGAAGGTGCTCATTTTTGTGTTTTATCTAATAAAAGAAATGAAAATTCTTATACAAAAGTTTTAGATGTTTCTATTTTAAATCAATTTGAAGATTTATATTCCGAAATTTTAAAATTCATTCAATTGAATCATATTGATTTAACCGATATTGATTCGATTATTTCTGGTGAAAATTTATTGAATATTAATGATTTAAATCAACTTGAGTTATTTGGATACAAAGATTTTATTGGAGAATTTGGAACTTCCTCTGCTTTCGGATTTGTGTTAGGTTGTGAATTATTGAAAAATCAAACTTTACCAAACCAATTCAAAAAGAATGACGTAAAAGCTGAAAGTTATAAAAACGTACTTTTAGTGAATGGTCATAAAGGTAAAGATTTGAGTTTAGTATTGCTTCAATCGATATGAAATTCAGAGTAGTCACAATCCTTTTTGTAGTTATACTAATTTGTTTATCAATTGGTTGTTTTACAAAAGGTTTGTCTTTTTTTTATTTGTTTATACCTTTTATTATTTGGTTGTTATTGACAATTTTTGGAGCTTTTGAAATTCGATTTAACTATTTTTTGAAAGCTTATCATCGAGGAAATAATCATTCAGAGAAAATAATTTCTCTTACTTTTGATGATGGACCGACGGAATTTACACTAAGAATTTTAACCATTTTAGAAAAAAATAGTGCAAAAGCAACTTTTTTTTGCATTGGTAGACAAATCGAAAATTATCCTGAAATTCTTGAAATAACTCATCAATCAGGACATTTGATAGGGAATCATACATTTCATCACTCTTCTAAAAATGGTTTTTATTCAACAGAAAAAATCATTGATGAAATCGTTTCTACCAATCAACTTATTGGAGAAAAAATAAACGTTACGACGAAAATTTTTAGACCACCTTTTGGTGTCACAAATCCACATATAGCAAAGGCTTTAAATAAAACACAACATAATGTAATTGGTTGGGATATTCGTTCTTTGGATACAGTTATCAATGATGAAAAAAAATTATTGAACCGAATTACTGGTCGAATAAAGCCTGGTTCTATTATTTTGATGCACGATACTTCAGACAAAACTGCGAATGTTTTAGAGCAATTATTCGTATTTTTACAAAAGGAAAATTATAAAGTAGTTCCATTAAATGAACTCTTGAAAATTGATGTATATGAAAACTAAAATCTTCATTTTATTAGCTTTTTTTCACTTGACAATTTTTGCGCAAGAAAGTAAAATGAGTAATGCTGAAATTGAGAATTTCAAAAAAGATATTATAGCTGATTCTAAGAAAATACAAACGTTGACGGCTGATTTTACACAATATAAAGTGATGAGTTTCTTGGATAAACCAATTGTTTCGAAAGGAAAATTGTACTTGCAAAATCCTAAAGCGATGCGTTGGAATTATACACAACCAATTGATTATAATGTGATTTTTAACAATGGAAAAATTTACATTAATGATGAAGGGAAAAAATCGAGTGTAGATTTACAAGGAAATAAAAAATTTGAAAAATTAAATCAATTAATTGTCGGAAGTGTAAGTGGAAATTTGTTTGATACAAACGATTTTATCATAACTTTTGCGAAAACTGATAAATCTCGAATTGCAAAATTACAACCAAAAATAAAGGATGTAAAAAAGTACATCAAAGAAATTCAGTTGACGTTTTATTCAGGTCAATCAACGGTTACAGAAGTCAAATTAATTGAACCTTCGGATGATTACACGAAAATTTTATTTACCAACAAATCTTTAAATAAAACAATAAATGCGTCTGTTTTTAATCCTTAGTTTTTTCATTTTAACCTCTTGTGGAACGACTTACAAAATTGCTGATATACAAGAACAACAAAAGGATGAAAGGGAGTTTTTGAACCCATATTTTAGTTCAACTGATAAAGAGTATAGTTATCGTTTCAAGATTACGTTCATGAAAAAGGAAATGAAAGGTAATTTTGTTGTGAAAAAATTGGGTTACAACTCGCATCGTGTGGTAATGACGTCTGATTTTGGGAATACGTTATTCGATTTGTCAGTTACAGACCACGATTATACATTGAATTATGTAATGCCAGATTTGAAAAAAAAAGTGGTTGTAAAAACTCTTGCAGAAGATTTACAAGCTATTTTTAAGAATGATTTTCAAGTTGATGAGCATATAAAAACGACAGATCAAACGATTTTAAAATCAAAAGAAGTGAGTTTAATTTTTGCTAAGAATGAATCAAATTATTTTAAAGAATTGGTTCATTTAAAGAAGAATAAAATAAAAACGATTAATCAATTTTCAGGAGATCAAACAGATTTTCCTGATCAGATTTTAATCAAACATAATCACTTCAATTTAAGTATCACACTTACAAAAGTAAATATACAATTAGAGGAAGAGTAAACTAACGTACAAATCATCTTTTTTTAGATTATATTTGTAACTCAAAACTATTACAAATGCTTATTCCTAATCTATATATCATTAAAAATACTGAGAAAATTGATGAAAATAATTTTAAAGTTCAAATTGAATTAAATCCAAATCATCAAGTTTTCGAAGGTCATTTTCCAAATAACCCAATTACACCTGGTGTTTGCATGATGCAGATAATAAAGGAGATAACAGAAGGTTTTGTTTCGAAAGATTTGTTTTTGTCTAAAGTTTCGAATGTGAAATTTATGGCGACAATAAATCCGTTTATTAATCCTATTTTGGATTTGAGTTTGAATGTTGTTTGTGAAAATAATGAAGTGAAAGTGAAAAATTCTTCATTTTTTGAAACGACAAATGCGTTAAAATTTAGTGCAATTTATAAAGTTTTAGATTAATGAAAACTCTATTATCTATTTTTTTATCGGTTTCATTTTTCTTTGGATTAACCTTATCCGAATTGAGAACAGATTTTGAAAACGCTTCAAAATCATCGAATAATGTATCTATTTTGTATAATAAATTAGATAATTATTCAGGTGATAATCAAACAATTATTGCATATAAAGGTGCGTCTAAAATTCTGAAAGCAAGGTATATAAAAGATAAGGAAACGAAGAAACAATATTTTACAGATGGAGCAACTTTGATCAATAATTCGATAAAAAAAGACTCTAAAGATGTTGAAAATCGTTTAATTCGATTGATTATTCAAGAGAATATTCCAAAGTTTATCAAATACAATCAAAATATACAAGAAGATAAAACATTTATTGTCGAAAATTTTAGTTCTGCACCAAAAGAAGTAAAAACTTTGGTGAAATCGTACGCCAAAAAATACAATACTTTTACAGCGCAACAGCTGAAAAAACTAAATTAATCAATGGATTTTTCGATTATTCGACATAAAATAGACGAACAAAAAGTTTGTGTACTTATTCCGACTTACAACAATCATAAAACATTGAAGCGTGTGATTGACGGAGTTTTAGATTACACGAATCAAATTATAGTTATAAATGATGGATCGACGGATTCTACTTCTGAAATTTTAAAAGATTATCAGAATCAGTTTATTGTAATTGAACTTCCAGAGAACAAAGGAAAAGGAAATGCACTTCGTATTGGTTTTAAAACTGCGCGAGAAAAAGGCTACCATTATGCATTGACAATCGATTCTGACGGTCAACATTTTCCATATGATATTCCAAATTTTATTACAGAATTAGATCAAAAAAATAAGCCTGTTTTAATTATTGGAAGTCGTCAAATGGAGCAAGATGGAATTCCGAAGAAAAGTAGTTTTGGAAATAAGTTTTCTAACTTTTGGTTTTGGTTCGAGACTGGAATTAAGCTGAATGATACACAATCTGGTTATCGTTTGTATCCGTTGAAATTTATTCCGAAAAAGTTTTGGACAAATAAATTCGAATTCGAAATTGAGATTATTGTACGAACAGCTTGGAAAGGAGTTGAGGTGACCAATATTCCGATTGATATTTTGTACGATCCAAACGAACGAGTTTCACATTTTCGTCCATTTCAAGATTTTACGAGAATTAGTATTTTGAATACTTTTCTGGTTTTTTTGACGATTTTTTACATCAAACCACGAAATTTTTTCTTCAGTTTCAAAAAAAAAAATATACGAACATTCATTAAAGAAGATATTCTAGGGAGTAATGATAGCAATAAAGTAAAAGCGCTTTCAATTGCTTTGGGAATTTTTCTTGGAATTGCACCATTTTGGGGCTTTCAAACTTTTTTATCCATTTTTTTAGCGTCGATGTTTCGTCTTAATAAAGTGATTAGTTTCTTTTGTTCCAACATTAGTATTCCGCCAATGATTCCGATAATTATTTATCTTTCTTTGTTGACTGGGGGATTTATTTTGCAAGACAATTTTCAATTGGATTTGAGTTTGGTTTCTTTTGAAATTATCAAAAAAAATCTGCTTCGTTATATTGTCGGAAGTTTAGTTTTAGCTACTTTTTGTAGTATTGTTAGTGGAATTGTAAGTTATTTTTTATTAATTTATTTCAGTCAAAAGACAATTAAGAATGCATAAATTTTTCTACAACATATTTTTACAAATCAAGGCAAATAAATGGTTGAGTGTATTATTTTTTATTCTCTTTTTACTTGGTTGTGTTTTTTTTTCAAATCGACTAAAATTTGAAGAAGATATTACGCGAATCATTCCGAAAGATGAGAAAAATGATGCAATGGCAAAGGTTATTGCTCAATTAAAATTTACGGATAAAGTTGCGGTGATTATCGAAAAAGATAAAGCTGGAACGTTGGATGATATGACGGCGCAAGCAACAGATTTTTTAGATAGTGTTCAGCCGTTAAGTAATTATTATAATGATATTCAAGGTCAATATGATTTAGATAATTTTGCTTCGACTTTTGATTTCGTTCATCAAAATTTGCCACTTTTTTTAGAGAAAGAAGATTATAAAAAGTTAGAACAAAAACTCTTAAAAGATTCGATTGCTTCTATTGTTGAAAGTAATTACAAAAGTTTGATTACACCGACTGGAATTGTTTCAAAAGAATTTATGTTGAAAGATCCGCTTGGGTTGACTTTTGTTGCATTAAATCGTTTAAAAGAAAAGAATTTGACGGATGATTTCGAAGTTTACAATGGATTTATTGTGACGAAAGATCATTCGAAATTATTTCTTTTTATCAATCCTAAATTTTCAGGAAGTGAAACAGAACATAATACTGAATTTGTTAATCGTTTAGAAGAAATTCAACAGCATTTAAATCCAGAATATAGCGGAAAATCAACATTGAGTTATTTCGGTTCAAGCTTTATTGCAGTTGCGAATGCAAAACAAATTAAACAAGATATTATAACAACCGTTTTGATTTCGATGATTACATTAATGATCATTTTAATTGTATTCTATCGAAAAATTTACATTCCGATAATTATTTTTATTCCTTCCGTTTTTGGTTTTTTCTTCGCTTTGGCACTTTTGTATTTTATTCAAGGTACAATTTCTGCAATTTCATTGAGTATTGGAGCAGTTTTATTAGGAATAACAATTGATTATTCGCTGCATATCATGACGCATTATAAGCACAATAGCGATTCTAAAACATTGTTTAGAGAGATTACGAAACCGTTAATCATGAGCTGTACGACAACAGCGATTGCATTTTTGTGTTTACTTTTTGTGAAATCAGATGTGTTGAAAGATTTAGGAATTTTTGCTGGAATAACAGTTATTGTTTCTGGTATTTTTTCTTTATTGATTATTCCACATTTATATCATCCAAAACAAGATGCGATTGAAAATAATTCTTCAATAATAGAGAAGTTAGCGTTCTTTTCATTTCATAATAACAAGATATTGATTGGTGCTTGTGTTCTTTTGATTATTGTGAGTTGTTTTACGTTTAATAATGTCAATTTTGATAAAGATTTATCCAAATTGAATTACGTTCCAACCGATCAAAAAATAGCGGAACAAAAGTTAGAAACATCGTCTAATTCTATCTCAAAATCGTTGTATGTTGTCAATTATGGAAACAATGTAGAAGACGTATTAAATGAAAATATTGCGTTAACAAATAAGTTACAAAAAGCAGAAAATAGAGATGAGATTTTAAGTTATAATTCTATTCAATCGTTGATTTTACCAATTTCTGTTCAACAAGAAAAAATATATGATTGGAAAAATTTTTGGAATTCAGATAAAGTGAATTTTGTAAAGAATGAATTTATCAAGGATGGAAAAAAATATGGTTTCAAAAAAGAAATTTATAATCAATTTTTCTCAATTTTTGATAAAGCATATCAACCTTTAAATTTAGAAGATTATAGAGCATTTAATCCGTCGCTTTTTGAAGAATTTGTTTCGCAAAAAAAAGGTTTTTATACGATTTCTACTTTAGTAAAATTAAAGGAAGAAAGCCGAGAAAACTTCATCAAACAATATCATAATAAAGAAACAATTGTAATTGATCGCAAACAGTTAAACGAAAATTTTTTAGGAAATTTAGTGACAGATTTTAATAATCTTGTCAATTACTCATTTATTGCTGTGTTATTAATATTGTGGTATTTCTTTCGACGTATAGAATTGGTTATTATCAGTGCGATTCCTATTGCGTTATCGGGCTTGGTTACTGCTGGATTGATGGGACTTTTTGATATTAAATTCAATATTTTTAGCAGTATTGTTTGTACATTGGTTTTTGGTCATGGTGTTGATTTTAGTATTTTTATGACGAGTGCTTTACAAAAAGAATATACGACCGGAAAAGATGAAATGCCTACTTATCGCACTTCGATTTTGTTAGCAGTTATCACGACAATTTTAGCAATTGGAGCACTTATTTTTGCTAAACATCCAGCGTTGAAATCAATCGCATCAGTTTCTTTAGTTGGAGTTGTGGCGGCACTAGTGATTACATTTATTTTCTACCCAATTTTATTTCGATTTTTCATCTCAAATCGTCCTAAAAAAGGTAAATCTCCAATGACGTTGTGGTTGGCAATTCAAAGTGGGATTTTCTTCATTTATTTTGGATTATTTGGTACAATAACGTCTTTAATCCTTCGATTTTTTATGCTTATTTTACCAATCTCGAAAGAAAAAAAATATAAACTTTTTGGATGGGGAATGTCAACTTTTATGAAATCTGTGTTGATGTTAAAGCCAACGGTTGTCAAGAAAATTATTAATCCAAATCAAGAAGACTTCAAGAAACAGTCAATCATAATTGCGAATCACACTTCGTTCTTGGATACGTTGGCGATTGGAATGTGTACGCCTAAAATTGTGTTCTTAGTGAACGATTGGGTTTATAAATCGCCGATTTTTGGTCGAGCTGTGAAAATGGCAGGTTTTTATCCTGTTTCAAACGGTGTTGAAAATAATATTGAAGAGATTAAAACTCGAATTGGGAATGAGTTTTCGTTGATGATTTTCCCTGAAGGAACACGTTCTCGAACGAATAATATTAATCGTTTTCATAAAGGTGCATTTTATTTGGCGGAGAAATTGAAACTTGATATTTTACCAATTTATATTCATGGAAATTCAGAGATTATTCCAAAAGGAGATTTTTTAATTTTTGATGGACATATTTATTCAATAATAGGTAAAAGAATTGCTTGGAATGATGAAAACTATGGTTTGAATTATTCAGAACGAACTAAAAGAATCAGTAAGGAATTTAAAAATAATTTTCAAGAAATTCGAGATAAATATGAAGATAAAAACTATTGGAAACAGAAATTATTTTTAAGTTTTTTGTACAAAGAATCTGAAATTATTCAAGTTGTAAAAAAGGATTTTAGTTTGAATAAATCTGTTTATCATCAATTAAATAATGCATTTACAAAAGATGAAAAAATAGTTCATTTTTCGAATGATTTTGGACAAATTGATTTTTTATTATTGATGCAACAAGCAAACCGAAAAATAATAACGTTTGTAAAAGAGGAAGAAAAGCGAGAGATTGCAGCAACAAATTACATTACAAAAATTCGTTCGTTAGAATATCGTTCTGATCTTGATGTTATAGATGATTATAAGACGCTTTTAATTTCTACTGATATTGAAAATATTTATCAAGAAACAATAAATCAATTTGAGAAAATTGTTGTTTTAAAGAATAGAAATATTGACGAATCACTTTTTACAAGTTTTGCCCAACAAACCGAAACAAATGAATACACAATTTACACAAAATAATTCTGAATCTCATTACGATGTAGTCGTTATTGGTAGTGGTTTGGGAGGACTTGTTTCTGCGCTTATTTTGGCAAAAGAAGGAAAGAAAGTTGTTGTATTAGAAAAGAACAATCAGTTTGGAGGGAATTTGCAAACTTTTGTTCGAAATAAAACAATTTTTGATACTGGTGTTCACTATGTTGGAGGTTTGGATAAAGGAGAAAATTTGTATAACTATTTCAGTTATTTGAATATATCCGACAAATTGAAATTGCGCCAGTTGAATAAAAATGGTTTTGATATGATTTCGTTTGATGATGATTCTCAGGAATATCCAATTGCGCAAACGTATCAGAATTTTGTTGATCAATTAGCTGTTTTTTTTCCTGAAGAGAGAGAAAATTTAATCAAATACAGCAAAAAATTAGAGGAAATTTGTTCTGCTTTTCCTATGTATAATTTGAATATCGGAACTTTTGCTGATGAAGAAGATTTTTTGTCGATTAATGCGAAAGAATACATCGATTCGGTTTTCACAAATAAGCGTTTGAAAGCGGTTTTAGTAGGAAATAATTTTCTTTATGTAGGACAAGCAGAGAAAACGCCTTTGTACATACACGCGCTTTCAGTTAACTCTTATATACATTCGGCTTGGAGATGTGTAAATGGAGGAAGCCAAATCGCGAAACTTTTGATCAAAGAACTGAAGAAATATGGAGGTGAAATTTATAAATACCAAGAAATAAAATCATTTGTACAAAACGAGAATGAAGAAGTAATTGGTTGTGAAACAACAAAAGGAAAACGTTTCTTTGGTAATTTATTCATTTCGAATATTGACATTAAAAAAACAATAGATATGTTAGGCGAGCGTAAGTTTGGTAAACCATTTTCTCGACGCGTCAAAAGCTTGGAAGTAACGCCTTCTGCATTTACTATTTATATTGTTTTTAAGCCAAAAAGTTTTTCCTATATCAATCATAATATTTATCATTTTAACTCGATAAATGATGTGTGGGACAGCTACGAAAAAACTACAAATGATTGGCCAAATACATACATTGCAACATTTAGTATGGATCAAAAAGATGAAGAGTATTCGGAAAGTATGACGGTTATGACGTATATGATGTTTGATGAAGTACAAAAATGGGAAGAATCGTATAATGTTGATATTAATGATAATTACGGAAATAGAGGAGAAGAATATGAAGAATTTAAACGTCAGAAAACGGAATTAATCATTCGTAAATTAGAGAAAAAATTTCCTGATATTAGAGAAAAAATTTCTTCAATTCATACTTCTACGCTTTTATCTTATCGCGATTTTATAGGTTCTGAAAAAGGAAATATGTATGGATATTTGAAAGATAGTAATCATCCGATGAAAACATTTATTTCACCAAGATCAAAAGTAAAAAATGTGTTTTTTACTGGTCAAAATGTCCGTGTTCATGGAGTTTTGGGTGTAACGGTTGGTGCATTTGTAACATGTTGCGAAATCCTTGGTGCTGACTATTTAATGAATAAAGTTCATCGTGAAATAAAACTAAATGCGAATGAATAAAACTATTTACTTTTTTACGTTTATTTTTTTTACGTTTATATCTTGTGGCATTAGAAAAAGTTTAGAAAATCGTCCTGATTTGTCTACTTTTCAATCAAAACAATATAGTAGAAATGAGATCAATGATTCACTTTTTTATATTGAAAATAATTTTTTAAAGAAAAATAAAACACAAAATTGGGAACTTTTTGTTTCGGGAGATCCGTTAGAAATTGGTCAAAAAACAGGTGTTTTAACGAAAGAATTATATGCTTTTCAAGAGCAATCTTTCATGAATTTGATAACTGATTTTATTCCTTCTGAAAAGCGCAGAAAATTTCTTTTCAAAGTACTCAAATATTATAATCGAGATTTACATAAATATGTCAATAATGAATATAAAGTACAAATTTATGGACTTTCTGAGTCTGCAAATAATCGCTACGATTCGTTAATAGATAAATATAATCGCAACCTTTTTTTACATGGAGCGCACGATATAGGACATGCTATGCATGATTTGATGTTGGTTGGTTGTTCATCTTTGGCTGTTTTGGATAATAAATCTGAAGATGGAGGTTTGTTGATTGGTCGTAATTTTGACTTTTATGCAAATGATGATTTTGCGAAGAATAAAATAATTTCGTTTATCAAGCCAAATTCTGGTTATCCATATATGTCGGTGACTTGGGGTGGAATGATTGGTGTTTCGTCTGGAATGAATCTGGAAGGGCTTACAGTAACGATAAATGCGGGAAAATCTTCTATTCCACTTAAAGCAAAAACGCCCATTTCTCTCGTTGCTTTAGAAATTTTACAATATGCCTCAACGATTGATCAAGCAATTGAAATAGCAAAGACTAAAAAGGTTTTCGTTTCTGAGAGTATCATGATTGGTAGTTCAAAAGATCATCGTGTGGTGTTGATAGAAATTTCTCCTAAAAAGTTTGGTGTTTATGAAGTTCAAAATCAACCTTATTTAGCTTGTACTAACCATTTTCAGAGTGATGTTTATTTGGATGATAAGCGAAATAATATTCAAAAAGAGGAAAGTCATTCGGTTTATCGTTTTGAAAAAATTGAAGAACATCTTTCGAATGAAAATAAGCTAAATCCCACTAAAATGGTTGAATTATTGCGTGATACAAATGGTTTGAAAAACACTAAATTAGGTTACGGAAATGAAAAGGCTTTGAATCAACTATTGGCGCATCACGCAGTTGTTTTTCAACCAGATAAACGATTGGTTTGGGTTTCGTCAAATCCATATCAATTAGGTGAGTTTACAGCTTATGATTTGAATAAAATTTTTAATGATTCTATTTCAAATTATATGTTAAATGTAGATAGTTTGAGAATAGAAAAAGACAAGTTTGTCTTATCTGCTGATTATTCTAATTATGAAAAATATCGTGAACAAACACACCAAATAAGTAAGTTGATAAAAGAAAACAAGAAGATTGAGGAAACTTTTTTAACAAGTTACATTCAGAATAATCCTGATTTTTGGTTGGTTTATGACAAAGTTGGTGATTATTATTTTCAGCAGAAAGATTATCAACAAGCGAGTTTTTATTATAAATTAGCATTGACAAAGGAGGTGACTACAGTTCCTGATCGAAATAAAATTCAGAAAAAATTATCCAAATGTTCTCGAAAAACGCGTTAACATCCATAGAACTTCAATCTATAGAAGAGATTAAAGAATTTCAAAATCAGAAACTTCAAGAACAGATTAAATATCTTGCGACGCATTCCAAATTTTATCAAGATTTATTCAAAAAATATCAAATTGATTGGCAATCTATTCAAACAACAGAAGATTTAAAATTAATTCCTGTTACAACGAAAAATGATTTGCAAGAGTTTAATAACGATTTTTTATGTGTTCCGCCAACTGAAATCATTGATTATTCCACAACTTCTGGAACGTTAGGTGATCCTGTAACCTTTGGTTTGACGGATAAGGATTTGGATCGTTTAGCAACAAATGAAATGAATTCTTTTCAACGAATTGGTGTTCAAAAAGGTGATGTTGTACAATTGATGACAACGATTGATCGTCGTTTTATGGCTGGTTTGGCGTATTTTCTTGGTTTGAGAAAAATAGGCGCGGGCGTTATTCGTGTTGGCGCTGGTGTTCCGCAATTGCAATGGGATTCGATCCTAAAATATCAACCCAAATTTTTGGTTGCTGTTCCATCTTTTTTGTTAAAAATGTTAGATTATGCAGAGAAAAATAACATCGATTATCAAAATTCATCCGTAAAATCGGTTTTATGTATTGGTGAGTCGTTGCGTGATAAAGATTTGAATCCGTCTTTGTTGACGCAAAAAATAAATTCGAAATGGGATATTCAACTTTTTTCGACTTATGCTTCAACTGAGATGGGAACCGCGTTTACAGAGTGTGATGAATCGGTAGGAGGACATCATCAGCCAGATTTGATTATCACAGAAATTTTAGACGAGAATAATGAAGTTGTACAAGATGGTGAATTAGGTGAATTGACAATTACAACATTAGGAATAGAAGGAATGCCTTTATTGCGTTTTAAAACAGGTGATTTAGTACGCAAACATTCCGATAAATGTATATGCGGGAGTAATTCGTATCGATTAGGACCAGTTGAAGGTAGAAAGCAACATATGATAAAGTACAAAGGAACAACCTTGTATCCGCCAGCTTTACATGATATTTTGAATCATTTTGATGAAATCAAATTACATTTAATCGAAATTTATTCGAACGAATTTGGAACAGATGAAATTTTAATTCGATTAGTTTCAACAGACGAAACCGATGATTTTTTAGCAAAAATAAAAGATTATTTCAGAGCAAAATTACGCGTAACGCCTTCTATAAAATTTGAAACTTTTGAAGAATTACAATCAATTGTTTTCAAGCCAGAAAGTAGAAAACCAATTACGTTTGTTGATTATAGAGAAAGTTAAATATATGAAATAAAAAGTCCACTGAAAGTGGACTTTTTATTTGAAAATATCTTATTTTAAATAAGTATCAGAATTTCTTGCCGGGCTTTTAACCTCTGGCCATTCTTGCTGTTTTCCGTCTCTACCATTAGGTAAAATACGACGCTCACGACTTACTAAATCTTTTTCTTGATCTGCCATCATCGTTAAAGTAGCACTCAAAATTGCATTCGTTTGTACTTCTTCAAAAACGATTTTATCATACGTATCTTTGTTTGTGTGCCAAGTATACGTACCGTAACCCCAATTTAATGAACTAAGTCCGAAAGCTGGCGCTCCTGCAGCGATAAAAGATGCATGATCCGATCCTCCACCACTTGGCATTCCAGGGAAATCTGTCTTGATTTCTTTCGTAATAAAATTAGGAACAGCTTGTAACCAGCGCGTCATGTATTCATATGATTTTTCAAAACCAGATCCATTGATGTTTACTACACGTCCTGTTCCATTATCTTGGTTAAATACAGCTTGAGTGTTTTTAATAATTTCTGGATGATCTTCTACAAAAGCACGAGAACCATTCAATCCTTGTTCTTCACTTCCCCATAAACAAATCAAAATTGTACGTTTGTTATTTGGGTATAATTTTTTGATTGTACGAATTGTTTCCATCATTGTGATAGTTCCAGTTCCGTTATCTGTTGCTCCTTGCGCTCCATCCCAAGAATCGAAGTGAGCAGAAAGAATAATGTACTCGTTTGGTTTTTCTTTTCCTTTAATTTCTCCAATAATATTGAATGTTTTCGCAACTCCATTGTGTTTAGATTGTGCATTAACAGTCAATTTTGGAGCAGTTCCATTTTCAGCTAAACGATATAACATTCCGTAATCTTCATTCGAAATATCTAACATTGGGATAGTTTTCGTTTTTGCACCAAAAATTCTATTTGCTCCCATAATTCCTGTCCAATAAGAAATTGCAACCGCTGCAGCTCCATTTTTCTCAAAAACTTCTGGAAGTGTATTGTTGTTGTAACCTGTCACTTTTATAGAATTTGCCCAAGCTTCGGCTTCAGCTTTTCTTGTTTCAGTAACTTTTTTATACAAATCCTCTAAACCAAAATCTTTGTATTGATAATCAGAACGTCCATATGATTGGTTTTGTGACATCAAAACAACTTTTCCTTTTACAGAAGGTAACCATGCGTCAAATTCAGCTTTTGTTTTGAAAACAGGCATTGCGATAGCATCTGCATTCACAGCTTTTTTAGTTGCTGGTGACCATGCTAATTGAGTAGCTTCGATAGATTTTGCTCTTGGATACGTCATATCAACATGCGTTATTCCGCGCTCCCATGCTTTCCATGTTCCATAATCTTCACGGCGGGCATCAATTCCCCAAGATTTCAACGTTTTAATTGCCCATTCTCCTGCTTGATCCATTTGTGGAGTTCCTACTAAACGAGGTCCGATTCCGTCTAATAATTCGTGCGAAATTTTCTTCAACTGCGAATTATTTTGAATTTCGGTTACAAAACTTTGTACAGTTGGGTCTAATTTTTCTTGTGCTTGCGCATGTACCGCAATAGACGATAATACAATTGTAGAGTAGGTTAATGTGTTAATCAATTTCATAATTAAAGTAATTTCGTGTGATAAATTTTACAAATTAGGTCTAAAATAGAATATTTTGTGAAATAAAAAAAGACATCTGTAGATGTCTTTTGTGTAATTATGTTTTTTTGAAAATATAGTATTGTTTTTTAACTATCTTTCATTTTAATGAATCGATTATTTTGTAGCACAAATATTTTGTCAGGGTTATAGGCATGATTCTTTTTCGATTCTTCATTTAATGGAAAAACCGTAATTGCTAAAACTGGAAAATCATTGAAACTAAATATCTGTAAATTAATGTTTTTATATAAATATTCGTCCTGAGAAAAATTTGCATCAAGTAAATTGTAATAATTAATCAATTCGACATCGCTCATAATACTTTCGGTTAAATTTTCTGGATGATAACCAACAAATAATAAACCTCCCTGACCATGCAGCATTGCATAAATATTTTTTTCAATTTCTTTCGGACAATTCTTTTCTAAAAACTGAACATAATTAAAATATTGATAATGAAAAAGATGATCGTAAAGACAATCTAGAATAAATTCGTTGTTCGAAATATTATTTATAAAAAATTGTCTTGTTGGGTTATTCCACAAAAAAGGTGTGTCTAAAATTTTGAAATAGTCATCTTTAATAGCAAAATTTGAGAATAGATTTTTATTTAATTTTATTGCATTTATTTGTTCTTCAAAACCTAAATTTTTCAGTAACTTATATTCGTTTATTAAATTGTTAAGTTGTTCAGAATAATTAATTTGTTTAGAATTTTTTAAAGAATAAATTTCATATTCGTTATCTTTTTTTAAAGAATCGAAATCTTCATTTAACACAAAAGACAAACTAATTCCGTAAGGAAAAATGGTTTCATTTGGAGTGATAAAAATAGCTTCTTGATTAACTAGTTTTAAGCGTTTGTAATTATTTTCGTTAGGAAAATTGATTTCAGTATTTATTCGATCAATTGCTTTTGGTTGAATAAAGTTACTTTCAATTTGTAGCAAACCTTCATTTGAAATAATTTCGATGTAATTTTTAAGAAAATTAAAAGCATCCAACCTATTTTTTAACCCGTTATCCGAATTAAATTCAGTTGTTTGAAATTCTTTTGAGCTTGTGCAAAAACGTGTTTTTACAACATAAGTTATTGTAGATAAAATGTTTTTGTGCATAGTTGAATTTTAATCTTTTGTAAATGTAAAAGATTAGTTTTTAATAATTTTTACTAAAAAACACTTTTTTATAAAAATTATTAAGTGTTTTTGTTAAGAACTTTTTGATTCCGTTTTCGATAAAATAGTCACTTTTTTTAACATTGTTTTTGAGGAAATGATAAAATTATAAATTTGATTTAAACAAAAAATCCTCAACTCCGAAGAATTGAGGATTTACTAACCAACTAAAATTAACTATATCTATGAAATTTGTATGCTACGTTTTTCTTTTGGTAAAGCTTCTTCTTTCTTAGGTAGAACTAATTGCAAAATTCCGTTTACATAAGAAGCTTCTATTTTATCTTCGTTTATGGTTTCTGGCAATGTAAATGCTCTTCTGAAGCTTGAAAAATTAAATTCTTTTCTCGAAAATTTTTCTTCTTTTACTTCTTCATTTTGTTTAAATTCTGATGAAATTTTCAAAATATTTTCATCAATTTCAATAGAGAAATCTTCTTTGTTTAAACCTGGTGCAGCTAATAAAATCTCGAAACTATCTTCATTTTCTTTGATATTTACTGCAGGAAATTGATTTTGAGAATTTACAAAAGTTTCAAATTTTGGACGCATTGCATTTTCAAATCCAAAAGGAAAATAATTTGCTCTATTTTTTCTTGCTGTATTCATGTCTTGTATGTTTAAATTTTTGATTTCATTGTTCATGTTTTCACTTTATTCAAATTATGTGCAAATCGATATTTTAAGACAAAATGACTGGTTTTTACTATTTTCAAATGTCAAAATGACCGAAAATTTAAATTTTGAACATAAAAAAATCCTGAAAAGTCATTTTCAGGATTTGTAAATCTCGGTAAAGATTCTATTTATTTATAAATTTCGTCTAAAACTTTTGCTAAACGTAGACCGCCTTTTAGCATTTGATCTTCGATCGTTTTTTTGTTGTCAAAATGATAACGGTAACCTAATTTATCGTCCATTTTAACACCTGCGTAAATTCTGTTTGCAATAATATAAGAGCCGTAAATCCAATCAGCAAAAGTTCCTTCTTGCATTGTTTTTTGTTGTTCTTTCGTTGCAATATCCAGTAAATTAGAATATTCTGTGTACGAATAGTTTTCGTAATCAACCAATTTAGAATCCCAAACGGTATGAATATTTACTTTATCGCGAAACCATTCAACTTTGATTCTATTTCCACCCAAATCGTCTGGACGCCCAACATGTAAAGGTTGATGCGCATCTCCCAAAATGTGAATCAAGAAATATAAATCGTGTTGTTTTTGTTCGATTGTTAAATTCTTGTTGTTTTTTAATTCATTAATCAAAAACAAACCTTTTTTGTACATATTATCATCAGAAGTTCCATCTAGCGCAACATCAAATTGTGCACGATCCAAATCTCCAGGAATGTTAACATAGTGATAAGAATCTGCATGTTTCCAAGAATCATCAGACTTGATAAAATCTGGCCAGTTTGCCCAATAAGCTAACTTTTGTGGACCAATAATTTTTGTAATTTTTTTACGAGTTTTCTTGCTAATGTGTTGTTCTGCAATTTGAGAAACTACTCGGTGACCTGTTAATCCCCAAGCTAAAGCACTTTCTGATGCCAAAAATGCACCTAAAAGCATTGCACTTCCTATAATTTTTTTCATTGTGTGAGCTCGATTTTTGACAAAGGTAAGGAAAGTTAATTATTGATGAATTATGATTAATACTATTAAAATAATGTTTGATTATATATTAATGGGAATAATTCTAAATCAAAAGGATTATTAGTATTTGTACAAAATATAAGAGGTAAATCTTCGTAAGTAATCAAGCACCAACTTAAATCATCGGGGGAAAAAAAAAATTAGAGTTGAAATCTGAATTTCTTTGAAAATCAAGATATTCTGAAATTAAAACATTACTATTCCTTTGCTTATAATTTTCTTCCCAATAAAATTCCTCGATATTGTTGACATATAAATGTAAGGTTTGAGAATTTATAATTTTATTTAATCCTTTATCTATACAATCAATTGTTTGATTATCTAAAAACTCAATTGCCGGATTATCTTTAAAATCATTTAAAATATTTATATTTTTTTCAAGTTTAAGTTTTTGAGAAAGTTCATCAAGATTAATTTCTCTGTAAAGATTACTTTTTTGAGGATTAAGAAATAATCCAAATCCTCTTTCAATCTTTATTCTTTGGTTGATTTCTTCTATGGTCGAGTTATTTGATGGATATTTTTCGAAAGGAAAATCATCTATAATTCCAATTTTCCAATGAATCATATAATATTGTTTAAATAAATCTGGAATAATATCAGTTAACGTTTCTATATTTTCGTTGCTTTTATAATCTTTTATCCAAGAGAATTGATCCATAATTAGCTTTAATTATTCTCTAAATTTAGTAAAAATCATCTTTAAAAGTTCTTTTTTTTGGAGATTTAGAAATTTTCTAAAAAAAACTTTAAAAAAATATTAATTCAACAAATCTTGATAAACAGACCGATTGTTGTCTTTTTTATTTATAATACTAAAAATAATTCAGTACTTTGTTTTGCATAATACTAAAACTTTTATATATATTTGTATAACAAAATAAAACAAGCCGTTCTTATGAATATAGAGAAAACAAAAGTTCAGATGCGAAAAGGTGTACTGGAATATTGTATTCTCAGCATTATCAAAAAAGGAGATGCGTATGCATCTGATATCATAGACGAATTGAAAAAAGCAGAGATGATTGTTGTTGAAGGAACATTATATCCGCTTTTGACAAGACTTAAAAATGATGACCTTTTACAGTATCGCTGGGAAGAATCAACGTCAGGACCACCTCGCAAATATTATGCACTTACAGAGTTAGGTGAAAATTTTTTAAAAGAATTAGCTGAAACTTGGGAACAGTTAATTGAAGCCGTGAATAAAGTAACCACAGAAACGCACAAAAATGGATAAAACAGTATCAATAAGTATAGGAGGATTTTCTTTCGTGTTAGACGAAATCGCCTATAATAAATTAAAGACCTATTTACAAGATGTAAAAACTTCTTTGAGAGGTACGGAAGGTGTAGAAGATATTATTGAAGATGTAGAAATCCGTATTTCTGAATTATTTCGTGAACGATTAAAATTTAGAGAAGTTGTAAATGAAGATGATATCAATTTTGTAATTGCTACGATGGGACATCCAGATCAATACAAAGTTGAAGAAGATGAAGAGAACGAAAGAACGTCTACAAATTCATCATACAATTATTCGTCAAATAATCAATCGTATGGAGGACAACAAACAAGTGCGAAACGTTTGTACCGCGATCCAGATGATACAATTGTAACAGGATTATCTGCTGGTTTGGCGCATTATATGGGCGTTGATCCTTGGTTTGTACGTTCTATTTGGTTAGTTCTTGGAATTTTAGGAATTTTCACAGCAGGTGTATCATTTTTCTTAGTGGTGTTCTGTTATTTTATCTTGTTAATTTTTGTTCCGAAAGCAAAAACAACATCAGAAAAGTTGCAGATGTACGGGCAACCAGCGAATATTGATACGTTAAAAAAAAACGTAGAACAAGCTAGTGAAGCTGTTGTAAGTGGGAGCAAAGAATTAAGTAATAAACTAGGTGGAGCCTTTGGCGTTTTTGGTCGAATTCTACTTTGGTTCATCGGATTTATCATTCTAAGTACAGGAATTGGATTAATCATTGGAGGATTCTTTTTCTTCTTTACAACTTGGACAGAAATGCCTACTGAATTATTCGGTTATCTTGTAGAAGAAGAATGGATGAGTATGGCAGCCAAAATATTTGGAGGAATACTAATGGTAATTCCAGGTGTTTTGTTGACAATTTTAGGTGTAAAATGTTTCTGGAATAGAGTAAAAGTTAGTAAAGCTGTAATATTTGGAGCAATTGCTCTTTGGTTTGTTGCTTTATTTGCAATCATCGGAATTTCGGTAAGTACAGCAAGTAAATTTAGAAACTCAGTTGAAATGACTCAAGAAAAAAGTTATGTTATTCCTTCTGATACGTTACAAGTTTATTTTAGAGAAAATAATGAAGGCAATTTAAAGTTCAAAACTTTTAACGATTTAGATCAATTAATTGATGCTAATGGAAACTTAATTATACCAATTGATGATATTTTTGAGATCGAAGAAAGTACAGACGATAAACTTCATGTTCAAGTAACTTATTCTTCTAAAGGAGGAAGTAAAGAAGAAGCAAAACGTAATTTAGAAGCAATTAGATATAATTACGAATTAAATAGAAATAAACTTTATTTAGATGAGTTTATTAAAATTCCTAAAGATGGTAAATTTAGAAATCAAACGGTTGATATCAAATTGTATGTTCCTAAGAATAAATTAATTCACACGAATAACACTGATCGAATGACAATTATTAATAATGATAATGATCGAGATTATTTATATGATTTGAAGAATAAATTTATTGGGTATAATGGAAAAAAATTCGTATGTTTGAATTGTCAAAAAGATTCAGATTCTGAGGACGATATTAATCTTGATTCAGAGGATGTAAACATAAATTTGAATGACGGAAACGATTCGGCGAGAGTTAGAATTGATAAAAATGGTATTCGTGTCGAAAGTAAAGACGGTTCAGTAGGACTAAATTTACCAAGAACTGAAAACAAAAAAGAAAAATCAAACCAAGAAATACACTATAAAGATGATACAGATTCTATTAACATTAACTACAGAAATCATTCAAATAATCGTTGATTTCTTTGCATAGACTTAGGAAGTATTTTAATTAATAATATTCAAAAAGAGACATTTCATTTCGGAATGTCTCTTTTTATTTTTGGTTACATTGACTAATATCCGTTTCGAGTTTTGTATGTTTGCAAATGCATAAAGCATCATTTTATGAAAAAAATTTTAGGCAAACTTTTGTACTCATTAGGAGGTTGGAAATTAGATAATCATCTCGATCTATCGAAAGTAGATAAATGCGTTTTGGTTTGCGCTCCGCACACTTCCAATTGGGATTTTTACTATACTATTTTGGCTTTTTGGCAAATGGGAATTCCAATGAAAATGTTTATCAAAGATGCTTGGACAAAACCTTGGTATGGATATTTTATAAAGAAAATGGGCGGAATCGGAATTGATCGTTCTCAACGACATAATATGGTCGATTTTGCTTCAGATATTTTGAAAGAATCAGATAAATTATATTTAATTAATACACCAGAAGGAACGCGTTCTCGTGCAGAAAAGTGGAAAAATGGATTTTTCTATATCGCGCAAAAAGCAGATGTTCCGATTGTTTTGGCTTATTGTGATTTCAAGAAAAAAAGAGCTGGAATTTCAAAAATTGTAGAAACAGAAAACAGAACTTTAGAAGATGTGATGGATGAAATTCAAGATTTTTACAAAAAAGTTAGGGCAAAACATCCAGCACTTTATAACCCAAAAATACATTAAATTATGAACGAACAAGATATTTTACAGAAGTTCAATGAAATTTCGAAAAATACATTACTTGAAACTTTAGATATAGAATTTACGGCAGTTGGAGAAGATTTTTTATCAGGAAAAATGCCTGTTACGCCTAAAGTTCATCAACCATTTGGGTTATTGCATGGAGGCGCTTCTATCGTTTTGGCGGAAACGTTGGGAAGTACATTGTCAAATATTATTTTACATTCGGATGATTTTGTGGCGGTTGGTCAACATGTTGACGCAAATCATCTTCGTCCAAAAAAGGAAGGAACAATTTTTGGGCATGCAACAGTCGTAAAACAAGGTCGTACTTCGCATTTGATTAAGATTGAAATCAAAGATGAAAACGATAAATTAATCTGTTATACACATTTAACAAACGCTATTATTTCTAAAAAACATGTTTAAAAAATTTCAAGATAAACTTGAAAGATTAATTCAGAATCAAGAACCTTTTCTTCTTTTTAGAAAACCAAATTCTACACAAGTGGAGTTGTGGGAAAATAAAGATTTTGAATCGGATAACAAGTTTATTTGTAATAGTTTCGATAATACAAAATTGGTTGAATTTAATGATAATGAGGTTATAGATATTGGAATAAATGAATTACCAAATTTTGAACTTTCTTTACCAGAATCAAACAAAAATGAAGCAATTTCGTATGAAAATTATATTGATTTAATTCAAAAAACAGTTGAAGAATTACAAAGTGATTCACCAACTAAAAAAATTGTAATTAGTCGAATCAATTCACTTCCAGAAACGAATATTAATTTAGTTGAAACTTTTAAAAATTTACATCAACATTATCCAAATGCCTATGTGTATTTGCGATTTGATACAGAAGAAGGTTGTTGGATTGGAGCTTCGCCAGAGCTTTTATTGAAAGAAAATAATCAATTTATACAAACTGTTTCTTTAGCTGGAACAAAAGCAAAAGAAGATGAATGGACAGAGAAAGAATATCACGAACAACAAGTAGTAACTGATTATATTTCGTCAACTTTAGAACCTTATACTTCTTACATTGATGTGGACGGACCATTTTCGGTAAATGCAGGATTTTTTGAACATTTGAAATCATTTATTTCAGCTCAATTAAAAGACAAATCTCAGCTGTATGACTTGTTGAAAGCTTTGCATCCAACGCCTGCTGTAGGAGGAATGCCAAAGGATCTGTCAAAAGATTTTATTCTCGAAAACGAAGGCTATAATCGTACTTTTTATGCAGGTTTTATGGGCTTTCAAAATAAAACAGAATCGGAGTATTTTGTTAATCTTAGATGTGCAAAAATCTATTCTAATAAAGTAAATTTGTATGTAGGAGGAGGTATTATGCCCGATTCTATTCCTGAAAATGAATGGCGAGAAACAGAACTGAAATCAAAAACAATAGGTGAATTGTTGGTGAAAACAGAGAATTAAATCAACTTAGGACGTTTAGATTTTGGTAAAGTTAAGATGACTAAATTATAAGAATCTTTTATCCATTCTTTGATTTGAATGTTTTTCACGTCTTGATGAATTTTAACAGTATTCCAATGTTTTTTGTTCATGTGATAACCAGGAATTACAGCTTCGAAAGTTGCGCGTAATTCGATTGCATTATCTGGATCACATTTGATATTTACAGAATCAAAATCGTCAATATTACAAAGGCAAAACATTTTTCCAGCGATATAAAAGACCAAAGTAGATTGATCAAAAGGAAATTTTTCTTCGACCAATGGAAGTCCTAAACTAAACTCTCTTAACTCTTCTATATGCATAAAAATATTTTTAGTGAAGATACAAATAAAACGAAAACGACCTTAATTACAAGGTCGTTTTCTATTAAATGTGGAATGTATGCAATTAATTTACATCCCACCAAACACGCGTATTGATGTTATCTGGTCCCATTTGTTGAAGTGCGTTCTGATAGCCTTCTGGGTTATAATTTCTAACACTTGTTGGATAAAGCATACGACGAGGCATTTTTTTATCATTCAACATGGTAGAAGTTGTCGGTAATTTTGGAAAACCAGTTCTTTTATATTCAAACCATTGTTGGTAATCTGTAAAGAATAAAGCAAAATATTTTTGATCGATGATACGTTCTAACGTATTGTTGTATTTAATTTTTTCTTGTGCCATAAATTCAGCAGTAGGCTCGATATTCGTCCATAATTGTACAGCAGCTTTTACAGCTTTATCATAATGAGTTTTTGCATCACCACCTAAACCTTTTTGAGCCATTTCAGCTTTTATAAACTCAACTTCAGCATAAGTCATTAATGGAATTTTCATCGGAGCGATAACAATTGCATTGTTAGGAGATGACGGATTGAATTTGTAATCAGAACTATTTCCTTCGTAAGCTGCAGGAACTCCTTTGTAACCTAATGAAGAACCATCCAAATTAGAAGCTTTATTGACTAAAATTGGTAAACGAGGATCATTAGTTTCATTCATTTTATCAATAAAAAATGTTGTGAATGTTCGGCTATCTCTATAATCTTGTGCTCTTGGCCAAGGAGATAAACTTGGTGCTAAACCAGAAATTTGTAAAATAGCAGATTCTGATTCACTTTCGAAAATAGGATAAGTTGTCGGATTATCAATTATTTTTTTAAGTTCTGTTAAGGCAGATGCATCACGATTCGAAATTCTTAATAATAATCTCATTTTAAGAGAATTTGTGAATTTTTTCCAACGTGTTATATTGATGTTTTTTTCACTACTTGGGAATAAAATATCGGTACCATATTTTAGACCTAAATTAGTTACATATAATTGATTTGCTTTCTCTAAATCATTTAATAATTGCTTATAAATATCTTGTTGTGTATCAAATTTTGGTTTTGTAATTCCTTCTTCTGCTTTGGCTGCTTGAGAAAAAGGAACATCGCCAAACATATCAGTCAAATTTGAAATAACTAAAGAACGAAGCGTTAATGCAATTGCTTGATAATTGACATCTCCAGCTTTTTGCGAAACTTTTAGCATTTCCTCCAAATTAACAAGATTTGTGTAGGCATTATTCCAAGTAGAATTTCCCGTTCCTGTTGTTACATCATAACGATGAAGTCCCATAGCATTACTTGGATAAGGAATATGAACTTGCATCAATTGAGCGGTAATATCGTAGTTTTTTAAAACATTATTTTCAGCCAAATCATAAAGAACAGGGTTTAAAACTGAACCAGAATTAATTTCTGTGATTAAGTTTGGATCTTCATTCGCTTTCTCAAAATCGTTTGTACAAGAGAAAACAGTTGAAATTATAGTGAAGGCAAAAAATAGTTGAATTGAAATCTTTTTCATTTTAATAAATTGAATGTTGTAAATTATAATGAAGCTTTTAAGGTTACTCCATACGTTGCTGTTGATGGCATTTGTCCCATTTCAACTCCAGGTACATAAGTGTTTCCATTTAATGATGCTGTTTCTGGATCGTATAAAGGAAAATCACTAATCGTGAATAAATCGCGTCCGTAAACTGTTAATGACAACGCTTGTAAACCTGTCTTTGATAATAATCTTTTAGGAAAATCAAATGTTAAACTCACATCTCTTAATTTTAAATATGAAGCTTCGAATGAATTAGATTCTACATTAGCACGACGATTATATTCAGCATAATAAGTTGCCACATCAGCTTTTGTTGTATTTGGAGAATAAGTTCCGTCAGCATTCAATACAACACCATTTCCAATGATGTAACCATCTTCTCGACCAGGTAAAGAATCTGCCAATTTTCCTTGCTCCATCATTTTGTGATAAGTTTGTGAATAGACAATTCCACCATATTGTCCGTCTAATGTAAAACTGAAACGCAATGTTTTGAATTTGATTTCATTTGTGAAACCTGCTCTCCATTTAGGTGTTGCGTCTCCAACATATTCTATTAATCCATTTTTAAGTGGAACACCTGTTTTTGCATCATAAATGATTTGTCCCGCATCGTTTCTTACAAATTTTTCACCATATAGAGCTGTAGAAGAACCGCCAACTTTAGCAATTTGATAAACTGTTCCAGATTGACCAAGAATCATTTGATCACCTTCTATTCCTTCTACTAAAGATTTTACTTTGTTTTCATTTTTAGACCAAGTTCCAATCATTTTCCATTCAAAATCTTTACTTTTAATTGGAGAATACGTAGCTGCTATTTCAATTCCTCGGTTTTCAATTTCTCCTCCATTTACCACTCTTCTTGAATAGCCAGTTGTGATATCATTTGGTAATTCGAAGATTTGATTTTTTGTACTTTGTTGATAAACTGTAAAATCTAAGCTTAATCTTTTCTTGAATAATAAAGCCTCGAAACCAGTTTCCCATGATGTTGTAGATTCAGGTTTAATATCAGGATTAAATAATCTTCCAGGTACTACTGCAGATGCTGTAAAATCGCTTTGATCGTAATATCTATTTGTCCAACCTGTTGTACCTCCGTTACCAACTTTTGCAAATGATAAACGGTATTTTAAGTAATTAATAGGTCCTTTTATTTTGAATAAATCTGACAGAATAAAACTTGAAGAGACTGAAGGATAAAAGAATGAGCTATATTTTACTGCAACAGAAGAATTCCAGTCGTTACGACCTGTAAAATCAACGAAAATTATGTCTTTCCAACCAAATGAAGCCATTCCATATAATGAATTTTCTTTTAAATTAGAATCATACGTTCTTGCAAAAGGAGAAGTTAATCCATTCGAAAGTTTATAAACTCCAGGCGAAGCTAAACCATTTACCCAAGCCGTTAAATTTCTGTATTCATAATTTTTTCTATTACCTCCAACATTTGCATTGAAACCAAAATCTCCCCATTTATCAGTATAAGTTAATAAGAAATCGATATTTGTTTCAGTTTTAGATATGTCTTGTCTTTTGTAATATCCATTCGGCGTACGATTCATATCAAATGGACGTTTTTGTTCGCGCAATTGAGTATAGGTATTAATTGCAGGACGTAACATTAAGCTTAATTTATTGCTTAATTTAAAATCTGCTCTAATATTTCCAACAATTTGATTACTACTCATTGGATTAACAGCTTCGTAAGCAATAGCATAAGGATTGTCCATGTATGAACTAAATGGGCGAATCATTTTTACTCCATTGAAATCCTTTTTCCAAATTGGTTTGTACCAATTTAAATCTACGTTTGGATTTTGGAAGATCATAAAATAAGCAATAGATCCGTTATTGTAACCAGTTCCTGGTAAATTATCACTTGTTTTGCGAGTATAGTTTAAGGCAGTCGAAACTTTGATGCGATCACTTACTTGATAGTTTCCATTAATAGCAGCAGTATAATTTTCGTAGCCTGTATTTGGCATAATCCAGCTATTTTTCTGATGTCCAATAGAAGCTCTCATACTTCCTTTGTCATTTCCACCAGAAAGTGTAACTGCATTACTGAAAGTGAAACCAGTTTGCCAAAACCCTTTTCTATTATCTTTATACGCACGCCATAAAGTTCTTTCAGCCCCTTGTTTTTCTAAAGTTGGATCATATTGAAAAAATGATTGTCCGTCAAATTTTGGTCCGAATGCAGAAGAAGTACTTCCTGTATTTGGTCCATCTGCTGAGGTTTGATATGAGTAATAAGGATTGCCGTTTTTATCGAAACTTTTTCCAGTTCCTTGACCATATTCATATTGAAAATCTGGCCAATTGTTAATAACGTCAATAGCTACAGTTGATTTATATTCTAAACCTAATTGTTTACCTTTTTTACCTGATTTTGTTGTTATAATTAAAGCTCCATTTGCAGCTTTGTTTCCATAAAGAGCCGCTGCAGAAGGACCTTTTAAAACGGTTACACTTTCGATATCTGCTTGATTGATGTCAGAAATACCGTTACCAAAATCGATAGGTGAATCATCGCCCATGTAAGCAGTATTGTTTCCAGAAGAAGTCATTTCTGTACTCATTGGAACACCATCGATGACAATTAAAGCGTAATTTTTTGATTGGTCGATTGAATTTGCTCCGCGCAAAATAATTTGCTGAGAATTGATTGGTCCATTTCCTCCAGAAATAATATTAAGACCAGCTACTTTTCCTTTCAATCCCGAAGACCAGTTATTCGCTTCTGCTGTTGCAAGTTCTTCCGAACCTATATTTTGTTGAGCAAATCCTAATTTTTTCTGCTCTCGCTTTATCCCCAAAGCAGTTACAATTACCTCATTCAGTTGGTTAGATTCTTCTTGTAAAGTAATTTTTACTTGAGAAATATCTTTCGGTGTGTATTCAATAAATTTGTGTTGAGATGAATTTACCAATAATGTAGGATGAGCAACATTTACTGAAACAAATTCGAAAAAACCATCTCCGTCTGTAAATGTTTTAAAAGATGTTCCCTTGATGATGATTTCTACATCTGCAATTCCTAATCCGTTTTGATCAACGATTTGACCTTTGATTGGATTTTGATCTTGAGAAATCGATTGATGATAATCTGTTCCGGTGTAAGTTTTAGCATTGGCGTGTAAACTTAAAAATCCACCTAGTAGAAGTAGTGGTAATTTTAATTGTTTCATAGCTGTAAATGTGAAATGTTTATGTGTTAAAAATTTTAACAAAACTAGAACTTCTTTTTATGAAGTTGTTTAACTCATGGTTAAGAGATTTTTAAGTAAACATTACTAAAATAGAGGTCTTGATATTAGTTTTACATTTGAATAAAGGTTTATTGATTTTTATTTAACATGAATAAATTGTAAAATATTTTATTTAAAAAAGCCACTTCAAAAGAAGTGGCTTATCAAGATGTGTATAAAACGGTTATTTAATAACTTCGAAAGAAGATTTTTCTGTAAAAGTGTTTCCGTACAAATCGGTTGCGCGAACTTCAATTGGATAAGTTCCAACTTTTAGTTTATTCGGTAAACGAACTGACCAAATATGTTTCGAAATTTCTGGAGCAGAAGGTCTGTTACCAATATTTGTAATTTCTGCATTATCAATTTTCATGATGGTTTCCATATAATTGTAATCAACTGTTGGATCCCAATTCATCTCTTTCCATTCACCATTATTTACACGATATTCAACTTTATTTGATTCATGTCCCATAAAGAAATTAGCATATAAAAAAGCACGATTGCGTTTACCTTCTTTTACTTTTTTTGTGTGGTACAGGTCGATTTGTTTTTCTTTTGGTGAATTTGCAACTTTATAATCAAATTTATATTGATTACCATCTACATGTAAAAAAGCATAACCTTTTGGTGTACCATCACGCATCGTAGAGGCCGGAACTCCTTTTGCATCTTTCGGTCCCGAATACCAATCACCAGAAGTTGTTCCAACATTGTACTCGTGATGAGGTTTTTGTTGTTGCCAACCATCTTGATTTGCATAAAAAATCTGTTCTTGGAAATGTGTATGAGCAGACATTGAAATTGTATTTGGGTAATCTTTTAACAATTCGAATAATTGATTTCTATCTTCTGGACGTGTGTCACGCAACGGAATATGAAATGCTAAAACAATTAAATGATCTTTTGGAACAAATTTTAAATCATTTTTAATGAATTCTAATTGATCAGGACGGAAACCTCCCCAATATCCTTTTCCATCACGAGGATCTGGATATAAAATATCATCTAAAACAATAAAATGTGCTTTACCGATATTATATGAATAATTATTTGGACCGAAATTTTTCTCGAACGTTTCATCCGAATATTGATCTTCTTTTGCATCATAATTCATATCGTGATTTCCCATAACATTGTACCAAGGTAAACCAACTTTCGAAACAGCTTTTATATAAGATGGATGCAAATTCAAATCATCACCAACCAAATCTCCTAAAGAAAGTCCGAATTCCATTCCTTTAATTCCTTTAACATCATCAATTACACCTTTAGAGAAATACTCGATTTCTTCTTCTGTATAAGCTTGAGGATCACCAAAAATTAAAGCCGAAAATTTTTCGTTTTCTTTTGTAGGAATTAAAGCAAAATCAATACTCTTTGGAGTATTTCCAGTCGGAGCAGAACCTGCATATTCTAATTTTGGAGAGCCATTAGGTTTGTTGATGTAGTAGAATTGTGGCTGATTGAATTCGTTTGTAGGAATTTTGTAATTTGTTGGTTTAATGACAAACAAAATAGTTTCGTTATCAATCTCGATTTGATATTCTCCTTTATCATTTGTCGAAACAACTTGTTTTCCGTTACTAATTTGCACGTTTGCCAAACGTTTTTCTGATTTATCGAATTTATTGTTTTGATTTTTATCTTCAAAAACAATTCCTTTAGCAAGTTGTTGAGCGTTGACAGAAGTATAAAAACTTCCAAATAATACTAGCGATAATACGATTTTTTTCATTGTGTGAATTTCTTGTTTTGTAGATGTTAAAATTCTATATTTTATGCGGTATTCGGATTAACACAACAATAAGTAAAGATTAAATTTAAGTAAATAAGAATAATATATTTTCAAATTTAATAATGGATGAATAATTGTCTTTGATTATTAAATATTCTAAATTTGCAACCGATTGCATTATGTTATGGAAGAGAAATTAAGCATGAGTTCACGACAAATTTTCATGCAAATTATAGGTTATGTAAGTTTTTCATTTATAGGTTATTTACTTATAGGTTTACCGTTGGCTATTTTACCTATTTTTATTACAAAAACATTAGGTTTTACTGAGCTTGTAGCGGGTATTGTAATTAGTTTGCAATATGTGATAACTTTTATATTGAGAGGTTATGCGGGAAAAATCGTAGATACAAAAGGTCCTAAACCAGCCGTTTTATTGAGTATGAGTTTGTTTATTTTAGCAGGAGTTTTATTATACTTTTGTTACTTCACAAGAAACAATCATTTTTTGTCAATAGCTATTCTTGTACTTGCGAGATTGGTTACTGGTGCAGCAGAAGGAATGGTAGGTGGAAGTCCAATAAACTGGGCAATTTTAAAAATTGGACAACAACATACAGCGAAAGCAATTTCTTATAATGGTGTTGCTAGTTATGGTGCATTGGCAATTGGAGCACCATTGGGAGTTATCTTAAATCAATATTTTGGACTTGGTTTTATTGGTTTGTTTAGTATTGTTTGTGCGATTATAGGTTATTTTTTAGCTAGAAATAAAGAGAATATATTAACTGCAGTTTCAAAAGTTCCGCAACCATTTATAAGTGTATTGAAAACAGTGGCTCCTTTTGGAATTTGTTTAGCACTTGCAGGTCTTGGATTTGGAGGAATTTCTAATTTTATAACACTTTACTACGACTTTTATAGTTGGTCGAATGCAGCTTTATGTTTAAGTGTTTTCAGTTTATTGTTTATTGTAGGACGATTATTTTTTAATAGTTCAATTAATACATTAGGAGGATTAAAAGTTGGAATTATTTGCATGATAGTCGAAACGATAGGTTTATTAATTCTTTTTAGTGCGCCAAATTCTTTTATCGCTCTTATTGGTGCAGGTATTACAGGAATTGGTTTTTCATTGGTTTTTCCTGCGATGGGAGTAGAGGCTGTTGCTTTGGTTTCAGATAATAGTAAAGGAGCTGCTTTAGCTGCGTATGGCTTGTTTATTGATATCTCATTGGGAATTACAGGTCCTCTAATTGGTGGTGTTATCAGTTTGTTTGGAATGTCAAACTTATTTGGTTTTTGTAGTTTGTTTGTGTTTATAGGATTATTGTATAGTTATTATTTACAAACAAAAAAAAATCGTTCAGAATTTAATAATTCCGAACGATAATATGAAAACATCTAATTTTAGATTCTTTTACGTAGTAAATTTTACCTGTTCTAACATAATTTTTTAGCACTTGTTCTAACTCTTTTTCTAGTTTAGAATCAGGTCTAATTTTATGATTAAACCTAACATAAGAAATATCAAAAGCAGCACCAAAATTATGTGAACTATCATTAGAAGAAGCATTTTTATTAATTCCTCTCAAACGATTTTGATCATGTAGCGTTCGTGTCATTGATGTAACAACGAAAAAATTTTGACCTGTTGTTTTTACAAAATCTCTTGCAATACTTGTCAAAATATCTCGACCTTTTGGAATAAGATACGAATGACTATGCGTTAAATCACCAACTCGCCAACCATAACCACGTTGTTTTATTTTAACCAATTTACCTTGATTGATATATTTGTTCAACTTTTTATCACCATCAATTAGCTCAAGTTTATGAGATTTTGCGGCATTCAAATGCTGAACATATTCTTTAGAAGGTTCTATAATAACTCGAGATTGAGCGTAACCGAATAAAGAAGAGCAAATAAAAAAAGTTGTTAAAAATTGTTTCATGATTCAATTCTCTTCTGCAAAAATAGAAAAGAACTTTTATATATTACATTGTTGTTGATTTAAATTGATCGGGATTACGAACCGTTACATGAAAACAGTGTTGTCTATATTCTTTGATATAGTAAATTTTACCGTCTTCTTGCAATTGTTTTAAAATCGCTTCTAAATTATCACGATGAGTTTTGCTATACGTATATTTATTATTGAATTTTGTATACGACAAATCAAAAGAAGCACCATAGTTATGAGAACTTTCGCCTTTTGCTGCATTGCTATTTACTCGTCTTAAACTTGCTTGACTTTCTTCAGAACGGGTAAGCGAAGTTACAGTAATTGTAGCATTGTTTTCGTCCAGAAATTTTGAAGCAATTCGTTCCAACACAGTTTTTGCTCTGTTATTTAAAAAAGCTTTACTGTGTGTTAATTTCTCAATTGTGTACCCATTTCCTTCTTCAGGAATTGCAACTAATTTTTTTGTAGCAACTAAACCTTCAATATCATCAAAACTCTTCACGATTGGAATGTTGAATGATTCTGCTGCCATTAAATGATCGTCATAAGTTACTTTTTTTGTAGAGATAGAAGTGGATGAAGAGGCAGAATTTTCTGCTAAAATGTAACTTTCTTGACTTTGAGCTGAAATAAATATTCCGCTAAAAAGACAAGAAAGGGCAATTAATTTTTTCATGTTTTAAATTATTACGCGACAAAATTAGAAGTTACAATTTAATAAAGACTTGTTAAAAATTATAATATTTAGGTAAACTTTTTTTAAAATTTTCTTAAATCTGTTCTCAAAATAGCATTGCTAGATAGATTGATAGAAATTTAAATTTCATCACATTTGAAACATAAAATATTCTTAAATATAAATTCTAATAGATTAAATCCTACTAAATTCGCTATTTTTGTAATTATTATTCATTTTTATTTTTAGACCTATTTATAAAATGGCAAAAGTTAAAGTTGGAATGGTACAAATGACTTGTACTAATAACAAACAAGAAAATTTAAACAAAGCAATAGAGCAAGTAAAAGTAGCAGCTGCAAAAGGCGCTCAAATTGTGTGTTTGCAAGAATTGTTTACCTCATTATATTTCTGTGACGTAGAAGATTACGATAATTTCGACTTAGCAGAAGCAATTCCTGGACCATCAACAGATGCGTTATCAGTTGTAGCTAAAGAATTGGGAGTGGTAATTATCGCTTCATTATTCGAAAAACGTGCGCAAGGTTTATATCACAATACAACCGCTATTTTAGATGCTGATGGACAATATTTAGGAAAATATCGCAAAATGCATATCCCAGATGATCCTGCGTTTTATGAAAAATTCTATTTTACTCCAGGTGATTTAGGTTACAAAGTTTTTGATACTAAATTTGGAAAAATTGGAGTGTTAATTTGTTGGGATCAGTGGTATCCAGAAGCTTCTCGTATAACAGCATTGATGGGAGCAGAAATTTTATTTTATCCTACTGCGATTGGTTGGGATACGACGCAAGACGAAGAAACAAATCAAGATCAATACAATGCTTGGCAAACAATTCAGCGTTCACATGCGGTTGCGAATGGAGTTCCGGTTATTTCTGTAAATCGTGTTGGTTTTGAGCAAGATGGAGCAATGAAGTTCTGGGGAGGCTCTTTTGCGACAAATGCGCAGGGAAAATTGTTGTACTTAGCAACGCATGATAAAGAGGAAACAGAAGTGGTTGAATTGGATTTGAACGAATCTGATTTCTTCCGTAAACACTGGCCTTTCTTAAGAGATCGCCGCATCGATTCTTATCAACCAATTACAAAACGTTTTATAGACGAGGATTAATGAAGAAATTATTTTCACTTATAGCATTGATAGGAAGTTTTGCATTTGGTCAAATAAAACCAATTCAGATTGATCCGATTAATAACAATTTATTTGTTTATCAAACATTCAATTCGTTTAATGGTGTTGAGTATAATGCAAATGGAATGTATTTGGTAACGAATAAAGGAATCGTTTTGTTTGATGTTCCTTGGCAGAAATCGCAATATCAAGAATTAAATGATATGTTACAAGAAAAGTATAATTTGCCAGTTATCGCTGTGTTTGCAACACATTCGCATGATGATAGAGCAGGAGATTTAAGTTTTTATAATGATTTGAATATTCCTACTTATGCAACTTCTTTAACCAATTCTAAATTAAAAAAAGAAGGAAAAGCGACATCAAAATTTGAGATTGAATTAGGAAAAACATACAAATTTGGTAATGAAAAATTTGTTGTTGAATATTTTGGTGAAGGACATACTTCTGATAATGTTGTGGTTTGGTTTCCAAAATATAAAGTGCTGAATGGAGGTTGTTTGATAAAAGGTGCTGACGCTGTAAATTTAGGTTACACAGGTGAAGCAAATGTTACTGAATGGCCAAAAACAGTACAGAAACTAGTTACAAAACATCCAAAAATTAAACAAGTTATTCCAGGTCATGATAATTGGAAAGTTACTGGACATATCGAAAATACGTTTAAACTTTTAGAAAAGAAATAAAATTGAACACTATAGATACATCAAAATTCCCAAAAGATTTAGGATATAGATTTCCTGCCGAATGGGAAGAACACGAAGCAACATGGTTGTCTTGGCCGCACAAAGAAGAATCTTGGCCAGATCGTATTCAGTTAATTTATCCAGCTTATGCTGAATTTATTGCTGAATTATCGAAAGGTGAAAAGGTTCGTATTAATGTGAAAGATGAAGAAATGAAAGTGTTTGCGTTGTCTTTTATCGAAAAAACGGATGCAGATTTGTCACAAGTTGAGTTTTATTTTAATGAAACAAATGATGCATGGTGTCGCGATCATGGTCCTGCATTTTTATTGAATAAAAACAATCCTGATAACCCAAAAGTTATTGTTGATTGGGGATTCAATGCGTGGGGAGGAAAATATCCACCTTTTGAAAATGACGATGTTGTGCCAACAAGAATTGGTGCAGAATTTAATCTTCCTGTTTTTCATCCTGGAATTATTATGGAAGGAGGTTCGGTCGAATTTAATGGAAAAGATACGTTGATGACATCAAAATCTTGTTTACTGAATGAAAATCGTAATCCAGATTATTCGCAAGAACAAATCGAAGAATTTTTAAGAAATTATTACGGAGTTTCGCAAATTCTATGGGTAGAAGACGGAATTGTTGGTGATGATACGGATGGACACATTGATGATACAATTCGTTTTGTAAATGAAGATACAGTTTTGACGGTTGTTGAAACAGATGAATCGGATGATAACTACGAATTGTTGCAAGTGAATCTTCGCCAATTGCAAGAAATGAAATTACGAGATGGACGTCCATTAAACATTATTGAATTGCCAATGCCGGATGCGGTTTATTGCGAAGGTGAGCGTTTACCTGCTTCTTATGCGAATTTTTATATTGCGAATAAATCTGTCATTGTACCAACTTATCGTTGTGCAAAAGATGCAATTGCTTTGGATATTATTCAGAAATGTTTCCCCGATCGTAAAGTTGTAGGAATAGATTCTACAGATATTATTTGGGGACTAGGATCTTTCCATTGTTTGAGTCAACAAGAACCTAAGATTTAGTTTTTAAAATACAAAAATACCCCTCTTCAAAATTTCTTGTTGAGGGGTATTGATTTAGAATGAAAACTAAAAACTTATTTTTTAATATATTTCTCTAAGCCGATATTTAGTATGATCAGTTCTTTAACAGCTAATTTCGAAACTTCTTCGGCTCCAAGTTTTGATAGATGAGTATCATTGTTTTTGCCTTTTGGATAATAATCAATTTCATTTGGTTGATAATGTAAATGCAATTTTTTAGAGTTTCCTGGACCATATTTTATTTCCAATTTCTCTGTCAAATATTGCATATCAACAAACGGAACATCCAAATCTTTTGCAACACTTCTCACAATCAAAGGATATAAACCGTGAGTGTCAACCAAAACGCCTTTTTCATTAAAATTTCGACGAACAATAGAAGTCATTAAAATCGGAATAGCACCTTTTGCTCGTGCTTCTGTAACATATTGTTCCAAATTTGCGCGATATTGAGTGACAGGATTTGTGTAACGAACAGAATCTTCAATTTTTTGATCGTTATGTCCAAATTGAATGATTACATAATCACCTTTTTTCAATTGATTCTGAACTTTTTTCCATCTTCCTTCTGTTCTAAAACTTTTGGAACTTCTTCCATTTGTTGCATGATTCTGAATTTCTAAATCAGAATTCATTAACTCAGGCAAAAGTTGTCCCCAGCCATGTTCGGGATTTTTAGTTGGATTTTCTTTATTCGCCATTGTCGAATCTCCAACAAGAAATAGGGTTCTTTTTTGTGCGAATATTATGCTAAAAAACAAGCATAAAATCGTTGATAAAATTATTTTTTTCATGTTAATTCTGCTTTGGATTCCATCCGTTAAAAATATTCTCGATGGTATATTTTTGTATTTCTTTTTCGGTTAATTGATGCGACCAAATTGCTCTTTTTTGAGGATTATTTCCTAAACCTTTATTTTTATATTCTGCATAATAAGCTTTTTTTTCTTTATCTGGAAACATTGCATCACCTTTCCATTCGTTCCAACCAATAGGAAGAATATGTTTTCCCATTTCGGTATGTATAAAAACTGTTTTGGCAAAAGGACGCCAAGGTCTTCCCAAATAAACTTTTGTCAAATTGTCTTCTGCAATAAGACTACAATTGAAAAAAACATAACCAAATTCTTGCTCTTGATGTGTTGCCGCAGCTGTAATATAAGAATTAGCCAAACTTTTTATGGTACAATGCTCAAAAACGGCAATTGCTTCACCAAAAATAAAATCTGTCGTTCCTTCGATATAACAATTTTGATAATATTGACGACTTCTATTTGTAGCTGTGTACAATGTATCTTGACATCCTAATAACCGAATATTTTTTGCCACAAATTTATCGCCTTCCACATGCAGAGCAACAGCTTGACCTTGGTTACAACTTTCGTTTTGTATCGTGAGATTTTCTAATTGTATATCATCTGCTTCAACCAAAAAAGTGTAGGAAGTATAGGTTGTCATTTTTTGATTGGTTAAACCATCTATTTTTCCTGAAAAATCATTATTAGTAATAATAGTTTTCTCTGAATCTTCACCTTTTATCTTTATTTTATGTTTCCAAGAAGGAATTCTAATTTTTTCGAGATAAACGCCATTTTTAACAAGAATCAAAGCTTGATCTGGTCCTAAATCTCTCAACGAATTAATCGCTTCTTGAATAGATGTAAAATCTGCTTGTTGATCTTTTGCAACAGTAATTGTTTTGTATTGAGCATTTACATTAGTATAGATGAAATGTAAACAAACTATAAAAATGAATTGAATGATTTTCATTTGTTAAATCGTTTCGTTAAAAAATCAATAATGTAGTCTTTCGTTTCATCAAACCAAGGATTCATCAACCAAAAAGAATGAGGCGAATTCTTAATTTCGTATGCTTCATTTAGAATATGATAATCGCTTAATTTTTTCATCATATCATCTCTACCAGCTCGAAATCTCGGTTGCGAACTATTGATAAATAGAGTAGGAGGCGTTTTAGAAGTAACATATTCTAAAGGCGAAGCTTCTTTCCAAAGTTCAAAATTATCTTGTTTCGTATAACCGAAAAAATAACTGGCATAAGTACCTTCTTCAGCTTCGGGATGAATAAAAGAAACAATTCCATCAATATTGATAATTGCAGCAATTTTCTTTGATTTTACGCCGTAAAGTGTTGCCAATTGAGCACCTGCAGAAGCGCCAAGAATAACGATTTTCGATTGATCGAGTTTGTGTTTTTTACGATTCTTTCTCAAATAATTAACCGCATCATCCATATCTTCTAAAGGAGCTGGATATTTTGCAGCATCACTTAATCTATAATTTATCGCCATCGTTACAAAACCAGCTGAAGCCAACGTTTGAGCCATTGGTTTTTGATTTTCTTTGCTACCCGAAATCCAACCTCCACCATGTACAAGAACAATTGCTATAGAGGATTTAGTTTGATTTTTTGGTTGATAAATATCTGCTTTTAATTGATGTTTTTCTTGATAAATTATATCTTCAAACGCATTAATGTTTTCGAAGTTTTTAGAAGAAATCGGCGTAATAAAAGGGTAATTTTTCTTTAATTTTTTGTAAGTCGTTTCGATTGTATAAGGCGAAGCCTTCGGTCTCTCAACTTGACCGAAGGCTATCACCAAATGCATCATAAAAACAAACAAAATCTTTTTAATTGATAACTGCATTCTTTTTGACTTCTTTAGAACTTGTTACATTCTTCTTATCAAATGCTTTTGGTAACTTGATTTTATCAGATTCATTACCAATAATCTTAATTTCTGGAGTTGTAGCTGACTTGAATTCAGTAGTGCTTAAATCAACATTTTTACTGTTAAAAATTGTGACCGCTTTTCCCTCTTTGTAATTGAATTTTATATTTTTCAGTTGAATTCCATCAGCGTCAATAATACTTAAAGCTTTTTTCGTGTCGAAAGTTGAATTTTCAACCACAATATTTTTAATATTCATTTCTGCAAGTCCCATGATAAACAACGCTTCGTGAGAACTTACAACATTAATATTTTTGAAAAATATATTTCGAATTGTTGGAGTTTCCTCTGTTACAGGAACTTTTTTATCATTTCTTTTTTCGTCATCTGCATTTTGATCATCTTCTACAATCGGAGAATTTCCTTCGTAAAACATGTTAAAACCAATTGCTTGCGCAGGAATATTAATCATATCAATATTAGAGATGTAAATATTTTCGATTAATCCACCACGACCACGAGTCGTTTTGAATCTTAAACCAATATCTGTTCCGATAAAAGTTGCACCAGAAACATGAACATTACGAACACCACCAGACATTTCGCTACCAATCACAAATCCGCCGTGCGCATGATAAACTGTGTTATTTTTGATAATTACATTTTCAGTAGGAATTCCACGATCGCGACCATCTTTATCTTTTCCAGATTTGATACAAATCGCATCATCACCAACATCAAACGTATTGTTGTAAATCAACACATTTTTACAAGATTCTAAATCCAATCCATCTCCATTTTGCGAATACCAAGGATTTCTAACATTCAAATTTCGAATGATAATATTCGAACTCATTAACGGATGAATGTTCCATGCTGGTGAATTTTGAAACGTTGGACCATCTAAAAGTACACGATCCGAATTAACAATACTAACCATTACTGGACGTAAAAAATCTCTTACTTTAATTAGATCTTCTTTGCTAATTTTATCAGGAACATTAAAATTAGAACTGCTGATATAACCTAATTTAGAACCTTCGCTTGGAAACCACGTTTTTTTATCATCTGATAAAACTCCGCCAGACGCAACTAGATTTTTCCATTGAGAATCTGTCATTTTACCCTTCTTTACAAAACGCCACGCATCACCATTTCCATCGATTGTTCCATTTCCTGTAATCGCAATATTCTGCGCATTTTTTGCAGAAATAGGAGAAGCAGTACGCGTTGTATTTAATCCTTCGAAGCTTGTTTCAACTAAAGGATAATCGTTGAAATCTTTACTAAAAATCAATAAAGCACCATCTTCTAAATGTAAATTGATATTACTTTTAATTTCGATAGGACCACTCAACCAAATTCCACGTGGAATAACAACTTTTCCTCCACCTTTTGCACTTGTTTCTGAAATAGCTTTGTTGATTGCTTCTGTATTTTTGAAAATTCCGTCCGATTTTGCACCATATTGAGCAATTGAAACAACTGGATATCCCCCTGAATTTT